>DAOURL010000078.1 GCA_030625165.1 Methanosarcinales archaeon
GATCCTGACACAGTAACGCGCATCATCTTACGGATAGTTGTGCATGATAAGTTTGCGGGATACATCGAGGATCTTGTCAGTTGATCTGAATCTCACATCAAGGGCTACGATGTCATCCGGCTGAATATCGAAGTATCGTACAAACTCCTGGATATTATTGGTGTATGCGCCTCTAAAGGCGTAGATTGTCTGGTTGGGATCAGCCACCACCGTTATGTTCCTGTCCTTCCCTGCCAGCAGCTTGATCAGTTCAAACTGGACATAGTTGGTGTCCTGGAACTCGTCGATGATGATGTACCGGTACATCTCGTCGATCCATTCGGCACCGTAGGCGTTCAGGAACTGTAATGCTTTCTCGTTCAGGTCGCCGTAGTCAAGAGCGTTCCTCTCTCTTTTCCGGGTCTCGTAACGTATCCATGCCTGCACGAAGTCCCTGTACTTGACATATTCCAGATACAGGTCATTGAATGCGGTCCAGCGATTCTTATCCTCCTTTTGCGACTTCTTCCCGTCTTTATCCAGCAGGTGAAATGTATTGAGTTTCGTGTTGTTCTCGCGGAATATCTGCTCCCACCGGTCGCAATCAGGTTCCAGCGGGATGATCGCCTCTTTCTTCTGCCCCGCGAACTCTTCGAGCATCTCGATTGTGATGTTTAAGTCCTTCGCCTTCGAGATCGATGACGTATACAACAGCGCATCCCTGATGCCCACGCCCATGTCCCTGTGCAGTATGACCGCGGTATCCACATCTTCTAAGATCGAGAATTCCGGGCGCACTCCACACTTATCCGCATTATCCCGGATGACTCCTGCGCAGAACGAATGAAACGTGCTTACATGTACCTCAGAAGTCCCGTTGAGCAACTCCTCGACCTGTGCTCTCATGTTGGCTGCGGCTTCCCTGGAGAATGTCAGCGCAAGTATCTGCTCCGGGTCAACCCTGAGTTCCTGCACCATGTACGCGATCTTGGCGGTGATTGTGGTGGTCTTGCCGGTGCCTGCACCAGCCAGGATCAAAAGCGGACCGCTGGTGTGCCTAACAGCATCCTGCTGGCGGTCCACGAGTCCTGATGTCACTGCTTTTTCTGGCATGATTGTCCTGCTTCCTGAATTTTGTTTTACCTTTAACACCTCTAAAAGTCTATTCTGCCGTGACGATCATCACAACCCAATCATACTGACGCCGCCTGCAGGATCATCAGCGCATCAAGCGAGGTTACCGCGCTGTCGCCGCTCATATCAGCGGCAGCATCAAACGGGCGGATGCCTGCCGCGATCTCGAGCGCAATCAGAGCATCCGCTGCCGTGATCTTGCCATCGTCGTTGAGGTCGCCTTTCTGCAACTCCAATACGAGAATACTCGTCGTCGCAGGCTCAAACGTGTCTTTCTTCGCAGTTATCTGTAGCGTCCCCGATACCAGAGGCTTGAATGCAGCTATTCCGGTTTCGTTTGCCTGCACATGGACCGGCACCCATTCGTTGAGTCTGAAATAAACATCCACGCCGGCAACCGGTTCTCCGTTAGCGACGATTCTGACCACCAGTAACTCATCCCTGAGTGCGGATGATGGTGCTTGTATTTGTAGAATCGATTCTTTCTCGAGCACCCGCAGTTCGGTCTCGTTCGCTTCCGCTTCCCCGTCCTTTTCGGCACTGATTTTCAATACACCAATCGATAACGGTTTGAACGCAGTCATTCCAGAGTCGTTCGTCATCGTGTGAACCGGCGTTTCATCGTTGAGCCTGAAATAAACATCCATACCAGCAACCGGCACACTCTCCGAAGAGATCAAGATTGTCAGCGCATCTCCTTTGATCGCATAATCCAACTGGCATCCGTGAGTATCCGTGATCCGCATCGATTCCGCGCTTACTCCCGGGATCATCGAGGATAACAACACAAGGACAAGTAGTGATATTGCCGGTTTAGTCGGTTCTGTTTTCATCTTAAACCCTCAGAAAACACCGGATTAGGAAGTGACAGTCACAACTTCAGGTCCCGTGCTTGCAACAATATCCCAATCGATGGCATAGACGTCAGCATACAAGCTGTAGTCACCGATCTCTGATCCCGGTGGGATGCTTATCCATACCGGAACAGTCACAGAGTCACAAGCAAGTTTTACGCAGGCAGTGCCCGCGATGGGATATCCATCGTCATTGATGCCGCTAACTACAACGGTGTACCACGCATCAAAGCTCGTGGTCTTTGTTATGCTCACGTTCGTCCGGAGGATGGTTCCCGTGGCGGTCGTTGAAGGCGTCTCGAACGATGCGATGGATAATCCGTGCTCTCCAGGCGATTCAATCGATATGTCCAGATGGTAGGTTCCGCTCGGATAGTCGCCACCTCGTTCGATTAACACGTACACATCCTGCGCATACGGTGCAGTCCACGAGGATCTGGTGATCACTCCGGTTTCCGGGGACTCTGTGGAGTTCACGTTTGCTCTGTCCTCATTGTAGATCATGGTCTTCAATTTAACATCGTCTGCCGGGGTTAATTTGACGTTTATGGTCTCGCCAGCTTCAAGAGACAACTTGTAGAGGTCTTTGTTGTCAGTTCCACGATCTTTTGATGACCACGCGTCGTGCTTTCCATCATTTACATTATAATTTCCGGATAAGAACCCATCGTAACTTCCATGAGAGATACTCATAGCAGCATCGAAAGTATCGCCAGCATCGGTTTCACTGTTTGCATCATAGTGATCTTCTACGGATACATCCAGACTGTATTGAAAATGGCCACCACCTATATACGAGTCCGCCTTTGTTCTAATGTAAAGTTTGTAATAATCCTTTTCCGAGTCGAATGACACAGTCATAAGACTTGAAGATGAACCATCGGAAGGATACTGCTTTATATCCAACGTGTTCAATACCGATATATTTTCGTCATAAATAGATTGATACATTGCCCCATAATCTGCACTCACTATCGTCCCCGTCAGAACGAGCATCTGCCCAGGATTCACCGTGATATGGAAATAGTCTTCATCTCCTTTGTCCAACCATGTTTCAACGGAATACCCTGAATATATTTGGGTCGCATTCTCAAAAGAGTCTCCGCCGCCTAACGGTCCTGCACTTGCCGTCTGAATTCCAAACGACATCACTATCGCGAACATACCAAACAGGGCTATCGCCCGCATCTTTCTTTTAGTGGTCATTGCTGTCATCTTTGTCCTCCATGTTTTGTTGGGTTCCGCCCCAAAGTCCACTACATGAGCGAGCTGTCGCAACATCCATGAATCTTGTGGGTGCCCGTTGCACCATTGCTCTCGAGATTGTGTGGACCACTATCCGGGGCATCACGCACAATCTGCCATCCATCTATCATGTTATAAGGCTTGTGGCTGCGAAAAAACGCACCCATGCCCCCCACTGGCGGCGCAACCCCTGGAGCGAAAAAAGAACCCGGCGGCGCACACGCACCACCAGCACCACCATCGTAGCTCACGTCAGCATATCTCGATTGCGTCCACCGCAGCCTGCAGGATCATCAGCGCATCAAGCGAGGTCGCCCTACCATCGTCGTTGACGTCCAGTTCCGGGTCGTATTCGCGGCTTCCGACTGCGATCTGGAGTGCGATCACAGCGTCTACAACTTCTGGCGCTGGGCTGGGATCCGCATCCCTGCCACACCAGAACTCTGCGTATACCGGATAGTGGTCCGATACTGCTGTTGTTTTGCCCACAGTTAACCCGTATTCGAGGTCGAACCTGAACACATCCGCGTCCCCTGTGAAGTCCGGTACCGCCGGATTCGTGATTATGATGCGGTCATAAGTGCAGTCGGTGGATTTCGTGGTCGTGTCAACGCTGTTGTTTATGCACCAGTAATAATCGCTGCCGTGCATTATAGAATTTGAATCCTCATCGAAATACTTGCAGTCGGCGTTCAGGTCGCCCATGACAATGAAGTCCCGCTCATCAGGATATGTGCTTTGCGCATACTTGACCACATCGTCGAGCGCGTTTATCTCTTCTGTTGCTTCATTCGGATCGGCGTGGATCGTGATGAGGGTGGCATCGAAGTTGCCATCAAGCACCCTGAAAGACGCGATGTATGGTTCCCTGTGGAACGGATCGGTGCCGTTTGGCTCAGGGTATGTGTGAGGTGTGTAGGTCAGTGTAACGGTCTGGTTGTTGTAGATGTAGGCATACTGCTCCTTGCTGGATGTGCGCCCGAGCCGTTCACTCACAACATAGTCGTACGGTGTGCTGCTGTTCGCATTCACGACATCGACCAGTGAGGGAAGCGCGGTCTGGGATTTGTCCCTGATCTCCTGTATGGCAACAACATCGTATGTACGGATAATCTTTCCAAGCACCTCCATAACATCGGGCTTGGATGCTTTGCTTTTTCCGAATACCTGTATGTTAAACGCACCCAACCGGAGTGTTTCATTATCATTGAGTCGATTGAGGTCTGATATGCCATCCTCGGGGAATGGTTTGTCTGTTAGTTCCGTGCCGTAGAGATCATCCCTGCTATAGCTGTCGTCAGACCATGCAGCCACGGAATGGACGCACAGAAATATTGTGACTGACATAAGTAGCCACACACGTTCCCCTATAGTATTCACGCTGTACCAAGCCCCCTACACTCACTACATCCTTACAGTCAGCCCACATAACTCATAAACATTCCGATCAATCTCATTATCAACTTTCGAGTGTGCTCTGTGCGCCATTCACCTGCTAAAACATATCAAACATATAAGGCTCTTTGATATCTCAAGTGGCAGTGACCAAAACTTGGAAAGAGATCAATCATTTTGTCCAACTCGCCCCACTCCGGTTCCAGGGGTTTATCAGGAATTTGGTCAATTTCTGGCAGTTTTTATCACGAATTTCACGAATGGACGAATGGCACGAATTTACTCAGATTTAACATTCGTGATATTCGTTTATTCGTGCCATTCGTGATCCCTAAGCACTCGATGCTACATGGACATGAGCATCTACGAGATTCTTACAACGCGAATTGTCAGAGAGTCACATATAATCGAATACTCCCCACTCACGCCAGTTCGTGTACCTGCTGTGGTCGAGGATGCACGCTCTCTGGTTGCAGCACTGCGGACGTTTTCCACAGTCTTTATAAAAGATGCGCCCCTTGTTCACCTCTATGAAGCAGGACAGGGATCGATTCAAAGCTATTGCCATCGCCCTATTGGTGATCTTCATCCTGTCCATATCAGGGATAGTCCGGCTGATCACCGATTACTGGTGGTTCGATGCTCTTGGCGCATCCCAGATCTTCATGATCAGTTTAAAGGCAAAGATACTCCTCTTCATACTCTCAGCGTCAGTTTTTCTCGCGTTTGCCCTGATCAATCTCCGGATCTCTTCGAAATTGAACGAGTCAAAGATCTCTTTCAAAATCAAGTTCATGGCTGTTCTGGCAATATCCTTATTTATAGGGCTTGCAAGCTCTGCCAAATGGTTCGTAGTGCTACAGTACTTGAATCAGGTACCCTTTAACCTGCAGGACCCGATCTTTTCAAAGGACGTATCTTTTTACGTCTTCTCCCTACCATTCATGCTAGCTTTCCGGAACTTCCTGATGGCATGTGTAATAATTACGACCCTCCTGGTGCTTGTGGATTACCTGCAGTCCTTCATAGTTCGCTTCTTCAAACAGCCAGAGATCATCGCACCGGACGGCACAATACATGGTCTCGACTTCAAATCAGCAATCTCAGACATAGGGCAGAAGGCACTGGTGCATCTAACAGTCCTTGGATCGTTCTTCTTCGTCCTTCTCGCTGCAGGTCACTACCTTGCCAGATTCGGAATCATGTACTCTGAAAAAGGGATTGTGGTGGGGGCTGGCTACGCTGATGTCGTCGCATACCTCCCGATAATCAGGATACTGATGATCATGGCGATAATCATCGCAGTACTGTGTTACGTCTGGATATTTGCAGTCTCAAGGAAGCAGAGTCCGGGAAAAAGGAATATACTGGCATCCGTAATCGTGATTTATCTGCTGGCATCCGTACTTGCTCCGGCTGTGATTCCGGGAATTGTGCAGGCTTTCAAGGTTTCACCAAATGAGGAGAAGCTGGAACAGCCATACATCGAGAATAATATCAGGTTCACAAAGATCGCTTACGGACTAACTGAAGTGGAGGAGAAAGACTTCTCTGTCGAGATGATGACCCCTGAAATCCTATCGAACGCGACGGAGACGCTGGATAATACCAGGATTCTGGATTGGAGACCGCTCATACAGACGTACAAGCAAACACAGGAGATGAGGCTCTACTATGACCTTTCAGGGATCGACATCGACCGGTACGAGATCAACGGAAGCTACACCGAGGTGATGATCGCTCCAAGAGAGATGAATCAGGAACGGCTGCAAGCAAAGACGTGGGTGAATCTCCATCTGGTATACACGCACGGTTTTGGCGTTGTGATGAGCCCTGTAAACCGCGTCACAAAAGAGGGCATGCCAAACTATCTCATAAAAGATATTCCTCCTGTATATACGGTTCCTGATGAAGAACTGCAAATCGATGTGCCACAGATCTACTACGGCGAGATGGACAATGATTTCGTGCTGGTAAACACCCGAACATCGGAGTTTGATTATCCCATGGGTGATACCAATGAGTACATCTACTACGATGGGAGCGGAGGGGTGAAGCTGGACTCATCCACAAAGGAACTGCTGATGGCGATGCGCTTTGCTGACATCAAGATCATGCTATCCGGGGAGATCACTCCCGAAAGCAGGATCATGTTTGAGAGGCGTGTCGAGGAGCGGATCTCAAAGATAACCCCATTCCTCACACTTGACGAAGACCCATATCTCGTCATCAGTGAAGGCAGACTCTTCTGGATACTGGATGCATACACCGTAACAGGCAACTTCCCATACTCAGAGAAATACGGCTCCATCAATTACGTGCGAAACTCCGTAAAGATCGTGGTTGATGCGTACAACGGGGACGTGACGTACTATATCGCCGATACCACCGACCCGATAATCGCAACGTATGCAAAAATTTTCCCGGGGCACTTCAAGTCCTTTGACCTGATGCCTGATGGGCTTAAGAAACATGTCAGATACCCAGAAGATCTCTTCAATGTCCAGTCCGCAATCTACAACACATATCACATGGACAACGTGAAGGTCTTCTACAACAAGGAGGATGCGTGGCAGATCCCGAACGAGGTGTACGGGACAGGTCAGCAAGTTCCGGTTGATCCCTATTACATCATAATAAAGCTTCCGGGAGAGGCGAAGGAAGAATTCGTCCTGATGAGGTCAGTAACACCAATAAGGAAGGACAACATGGTTGCATGGCTCGCTGCCCGTTCGGATGGGGCTCATTACGGAGAGCTACTGCTCTACAAATTCCCAAAAGAGAAACTGGTATACGGTCCCCTGCAGATCGAGGCGAAGTTCGATCAGGATGCAGTGATCTCACAACAATTAACACTCTGGTCACAACAGGGATCCCGGGTGACGAGAGGGAACCTGCTGGTGATACCGATTGAGGATTCGATCCTGTACATAGAACCGCTCTACATACAGGCAGAGACCGGGCAGCTACCGGAACTCAAACGAGTGCTGGTCTCAGACGGCGAGAGGGTGGTGATGGAGGAAGACCTTGAGGGCGCACTCGTTGCACTCTTCGGTGAAACCAGACCGGAAACGCTGGAAGCGGGTGTATACGAAGGGGAGAAGTCAACTGAGGTGCTGATAACAGAAGCGCAGATGTATTATGACGCTATTCTCGATTCCATGGGCACGAACTGGACAGCATTTGGGGAGAACTTTGATAAGTTAGGTAAGGTTCTCGGAGAGCTGGGATCGGATTGAATCGAATTCCCAAGCGACCGCACAGACTTCTTATCACTGACATCGTGAAATTTAATTGCGGTGACCAAAACCCCTGAGACTTTTTGATATTTTCAAAATAAAGTTTCGGAAAACCACAGAGGACACAGAGTGACACAGCGGGGGCGAAAGATAAAAATAACAACTCTCTGTGACCCTCTGTGCTCTCTATGGTTTAATATTCCTTGCCATAACAGGTCCTTAGGAAGTGAAAAAGCGCATGCACTCGCGAATTACCGAGCCAATTTAAGTACCTCAAGAAATCCTGCAAAAGTATGTCAGCGAGACTTGAACCTTATACTTCACCGCAAGTTTATCACATATCGAGCATATAACTATCCTTCATGAATTGCTCGCTGCGGTTTCTTGGCGGTTGCGGGGAGGTTGGCAGGTCAGCAGTCCTGATCGACGACGACATCCTGCTCGATTACGGGATGAAACCGGGCGAGTCGTCTGACCATCCACCATCGTATCCCATAAACGGGATCCACCCGCGAACGATCATCATCTCGCACGGGCATCTCGACCACTGCGGCGTGGTGCCGAATATCATGGACGTCCACCCGCAGGTCTATAGCACGCCGATCACCAAGCATCTCACCGCGTTTCTTGCAAAGGACACACTCTCGATTGCGAGGCGTTCCGGGCAGATGCCGATTTTCGATTCGCAGGACATCCAGGAGTTCGTGCGGTCTGCCCGCATCGTTGATTACAGGGATCGCTTCGAGTGCGGCGGATATACCGCGCAACTATATGATGCAGGGCACATCCCGGGATCGGCATCAATCCTTCTCGAATCCGAAAACGGGATACGGATACTCTACACCGGCGATGTGAATCACATAGATACGCGTCTTTTGAACCGAGCCTGCCCGCAGCCGAAAGCTGATGTCATGATCATCGAGAGCACGTACTTTGGCAAAGACCACACACCGAGAAAGGAACTGGAGCAGGCGTTTGTGGATTCGATCCGCGATACCTTAAATCGCGGTGGCAATGCGATCGTCCCGTGTTTTGCGATCGGGCGGACGCAGGAGGTTCTGATGATCCTCCACAAACACGGACTGCACCCTTATGTTGATGGGATGGGCGTCGATGTCTTACGAAGATTCATCCAGTATCCCGAATATCTGCGCGATTCGAATGCGCTTCAAGCGGCGTTTAGCAACGCAACCGTGGTGAAACCGGAGATGCGGGCGCGGATACTCAAGAACTCAATCATCGTCACGACCGCAGGGATGTTAAATGGGGGACCTGCGCTCTTCTATCTCGGCAAGATCCACGACGACCCTGTGAGCAAGATCCTCCTCACCGGATACCAGGTCAAGGGCACCAATGGCTACCACGCACTTACGCACAAACGCCTCATCACCGGAAATCGGGTACTCCCCCTCCGCATGGCTGTGGAGCAGTACGATTTCTCTGCGCACAGCGGCGACACTGAACTTAAGAGGTCGGTGCAAAAATTCTGCGATCAGGGCGGCGAGTTTGTGTTTACGATGCACGGCGACCGCACAGAAGAGTTTGCAGCATGGGCAGGCGAGTACAAGGTCGATGCGACTGCGCCGGCAAACGGCGATGAATTCATGATCGAATGAGGCACGGCAAAAACGACGAGAGGGGGATTTGAACCCCCGAGGTGCGAGGCACCACTGGATTGTTGCACAATAATTTAGCAATCCAGCGCCATACCGGGCTTGGCTATCTCGTCATACAGAAGTACTGGTTTGTGGGTGCTGGTATTAATCTTTTCCGAAGGGTGGGGGGCGACATGGTATAGCAGCCCCGATCTTGGCGATGACCGAAGCCTACTGTCTCAACAATTTAATTTCCAGACAAAAATGCAGTCCGATAAAGTCCAGATAATTCAACCACAGAGGGCACAGAGTACACAGAGAGGTTTTAATCGATCCTGCGTGTTATTCCATCCTTAAGGAGCATCACATTGAAATTAATTAGCAGTCCAAGTCGTTTTCCGCTTAGTTTGAGGTAGGAAAGCAGTTGCGCTTCGTGAACCGGTGTTATCTGGTTCACAGCCTTAAGTTCGACGATTACAGAATCTTCCACGAGAAGATCCAATCGGTATCCCAAATTGATTTTCATTCGCTGCCCCAATAATCTTTTCAGATATTACGTTTAATTCCATATTCTCTGTGCTCTCTGTGTCCTCTGTGGTTTTATTTCTTATGGTCTGTTCAACAAGAAACGCAAATATACGATTTAGATACTTAATACTCGCATGATCCTGCATTACGTCTAAACCCTCTCTCCCCCTCGCCACGCCGCAAGTTATATACCGACACCTGATAACAGATACCATCATGTCGATGTCTATCGGTCTCGCTGGAAAACCAAACTCCGGAAAGTCGACCTTCTTCAAATCTGCGACACTTGCGGATATCGAGATTGCAAA
>DAOURL010000202.1 GCA_030625165.1 Methanosarcinales archaeon
AAGATCGTACGTGCGGTCTCGAGATCGGATTCTGTTGCATGAGTGCCTGCTGAGATTGCTGAGATCGCCTGCCCGACCGTACATGCGATATTCGGCATCACACGGATCAGACGCGCTCCGGCAGGCAGGTTCTCTTCGATCGCCCGGATATGCACCCCTGCGGCAACCGAGATCACCAGATGCCCCTTTATCTGTGGTTTCACTGACTGCAGCACAGAAGCGATGATCTGCGGCTTTATGGCAAGGATGATCGTCTCTGCATTGCCAATGGTATCTCTGTTATCTGTGGATGTGTTGATCCCGAGTTCGGAATGCAGTGCGTCCAATCTCCCGGCATCCACGTCACTTGCAAAAATCCGGTCGCCCTGGCAGAGGTCTGCGGCAAGCACGCCTCTGATCAGCGCTTCTCCGATCCTGCCAGTACCGATAATTCCTATCTTCATATTCTTATCCCTCTTCGGTATTTTCGTAACTACTCGGGTATGCTGATCAGTCTCCTGATTGCGATCCTGTGCTTTCTGTCAAGAAAAATAACCGCAGAGTAAGCGCAGAGGAACGCAAGAGTTTTTATCCTCCTCCGCGTTCCTCTGCGCCCTCTGCGGTTAAATTCCCTGTTTGGTTCCGGTATGCCCGGGGTCAAGTAGTGCCGGTACAGGTGAAGTCTCATGATAGTGTTTTAGGCACCTGAGTAGTTACCATTTTCGATTGGTCCACGTCTGTAATGAATCCCGGCAGGATTCATCGATGCCACAGCCAGCGGGCTTAGGCATTATGCAGTTCCGAAACAACTTATCGGTGAAACAGAGGTTCACACCTATAATATAATCTCCCCTTCAATTACTGTAACCGCCTGACCGCTCAGGATAACTCGATCGGACTTAACCTCAACCCTGACGACCCCGCCCCTCTCTGACAATTGAAAAGCCTCGAATTGTGATTTATTGAGACGAGATTTCCAGTAAGGTCCCAAACAACAGTGAGCCGATCCGGTCACAGGGTCTTCATCAACCCCTATAGCCGGAGCAAAAAACCGGGAAACAAAGTCATATTTACCAGTATCCGCTTTACTCGTCACGATGATGCCGCGAGATGGAACTTTCTTCAATAAATCAAAATTCGGCTTTATATTTCTCACCATCTCCTCTGATTCAACCTCTACAAGGTAATCAAACCTGTTTTTACCCACATATATCGGTTGTACTCCCAAAGCATCGGTAATCTCAACAGGAGTGTCTGCGTTTGTTTCGTATTCGGCTGGAAAATCCAGATCAATCCACTCACCATTCTTTTTCGCTGTTAATTCACCGCTCAACGTATCAAAACGTACAATCTCGTCAGGGCTCAGGTCCCCAGTCGCCCACAGAATATGAGCAGAAGCCAGAGTCGCGTGACCGCAAAGTTCGATCTCAGTATGGGGGGTGAACCACCTCAAATTATAACCCACGCCATTTCCTTGAAGAAATGCAGTTTCAGGCAGATTCATCTCTTTTGCGATATTTAACATCTCGGAATCCGGAATATCCTCTGGTAAAATACATACTCCGGCGGGATTCCCTGTAAATGGTTTGTTGGTGAACGAATCTACCTGAAATATTCTCATGAGCCGTTACCTCGCTTGATCTCTTCAGAGTTCGAATCTTACGCCGCCTCTGCGAACGTCAGTATGTAGCCATTGCAATCCTCGATGTAAAACTCCTGCATTCCGTAAAAGGTGGTATGCAGATCCTTTACGATCGTGACCTTATCTTTTATTCTTGCATACAGTTCCGAAACGCTGTCAAGTTCCATGTACAGCGTAAGGGTGCCTCCGATCTCCCTGCCTCGCAGCAGCGGAAGCGCTTCTGCAAGACTTCTCTTCGCCTGGAACATCACATCTATATTCCCACACTTCATCATCGCGTAATCAAGCGACCGATCCTGCTGATATGCGGTCAGGATCTCCTGAAGCTCTTCTATGACGCCCATAACAAATTCAAAACCTAAAACCTCCTGATAGAACTCAACGGTACGATTCACATCCTCGACCATCAGATTAGGGGTAAGTTTAGTAAGCGCCATAGCTCTCACATCTGTCACCTGACTTATAAAAATTTATGGATGGCACTAATACAAAACAAGCGAATGGCTATGGGGAAAATAAGAAAATAAGCGATCTCATAAAGGATTGTCCGGATTACTGTCGGGGCGAACCTGTTCCAGCGTGATCACACCACGGGAACGCGGTACGGACAGGATGCTTGCCTGCACATAATTCTCGCATTCTGCACTTACGCATATAGTAGCTCCTATCGGTTCCGCCATATTAAAGATAGCCAGTCGGTCATGAATGGATCGCTCTCGAGCGTGATCACACCACGCGGACGCGGCGCGGGCGGGATGATCGGGGGCGACTCGAGCGAGTGGAAGATCACGACATTGTAAGCAGGGGTAAGTTCGGTGCCGTTTGCGGTGTGATATGCGCATACCGTGATCGTGCCGGGCACGTCCGAAGATAGCCATACGGTGGCAGCTCCTCCGAGCCCTATCGTCTCATTGAGCAGACCTGATGTGTTGTGATGAGTGTAGTTGTACAGCGTGCCTGATGTGGCTTTGAACTCGACGACTGCACCGAGCTCGACTACAGGGTCATTATCCTCGTCTTTGAGATACGCG
>DAOURL010000053.1 GCA_030625165.1 Methanosarcinales archaeon
CTCCGGAGCTTGCGGCGTAATGCCGAGAAATCCACGAACGATCGTGTACAGATAGATCGTTGCGGACCACGCCTGGATGAAGCATCCGGCACAACTTGGAGAATCGGGCACTGTCGATTTTTCCAGTGAGCTCGCCATGCCATTAGATTCTACCGCAGAGTGCGAAGAGTCACGCAGAGGGGTGAAAACGGTCTCGAAACTCTGCGTTCCTCCGCGCCCTCCGCGGTGATAAATCACTTGATTTTCAGACAGTGCCGAGAATCGCTGCATCTCGGTCATCTGGTATGTCTTTAAGAATCCATCCTTGAAATTTCCATGGGAAAACTCGGAATACGCAACCCAGCCAGTGACAAAGGGCCAGACACCGCCTTTCGGGTAACTTTTCCCATCATACTCAGGGTCACTCCTTGCACGGGTCTGACGCCCCATGATGTTGTGAACTCATCGCTCGTCGCTCATCACCGCTGAGGGCGCAGAGTTTTAAGACCGATCCAATCCTCCGCGAACTCCCGCATGCTCTGCAGTAAAATTTATGGATATGGCGATTTCACTGGAATTTTTGATTGTGCCCGCCCGCGTATTTCTAAAATTTCCGGTATGTGCGCTTTTCATGCGTTCGCAAAAGTGGTGATTCGCGTGATTCGTAAAATTCGTGCCATTCGTGATTTTGACCAGACTTTTATATACTATCTACTGAAATAAACTATGACGAGTATATTAATTTTTGGGGATTCCCTGAATGTGCGGTCTCTCAGCGGAAGCATCGCGTCGTGATATCAAACATTTTAGCCACACCCACGACCCGCATTCCTCGAGAGGACTCATATTCATACCTTGAGAACCTTCTTGAAGTACTCCAGATACCTCTTTGCCATAACTTCCCTTGAAAAATGCTCTTCGACGCGTCTTCTGCACTCATAAGGATCGATCTCGCTCACCTTATCGGCAGCGATAATCTCTTGCATCTCATCTAACGCATCGCAGAGAAAACCCGTCACACCATCCACGATCTGGTCGGTCAAGCCCCCGCTCCGAAGCGCGATCACGGGCGTTCCGCAGCACATCGCCTCTGCGGCATGAAGACCGAATATCTCCATGAACGGGTACATCGGAAGTGAGATCACGGCTTTTGCGTTCTGGAAAAACTCTACCTTCTCTTTGTGTGACATTGTACCATAATACTGCACCTGAACGCCGTTGCATCGGGATTTTACGTCTTCGACGTATTCCTGACTGATAACGAAACGATCTTCGCCGCAGACATCCCCGCAAGCACCCGAATCCTTCATCAATTGGACAAACTCAAGACTTCCTTTCTCGCGGCATATCCTGTTGGCAAACATGTATCGCTCCCCTTTCTCGGCTTTGAATGGATACAGCTTGGTATTTATGCCATGTGGAATGCATTCACACGGCATCCCAAGGTAATTTGAGACGCTCATCGCCTGAGCACGGGACGCTGTGATGAAATGTGAACTGTCGGGTATCGGCACGTCTCTATTCCATTCACACGGCGCATGGAATATATGGAAGACGTTTGCAGTGGGGTGTGCCATTTCATAATCATATATCGGATTAAATTTGGTATTATCAACGATGATATCGTAATCATCTAAATATTTTTCATAAATTTGATATGCGTCCGTTTCCCTGGCAACCCAATCATGATGCATATCCTCTGACTCCTCTAAAGTCTCTATGACCTTTAATTTCGGGAGGTTCTCAGGAAAGACCGAACCTTTGCAACACGCGACAGCAACCTCTTCAATCTCATCGAATTTAGAGAGCGATGTTGCCAGATCGCCTACAACAAGCTCAGTTCCGCCATATTTCCTGAAATCAACCGTCTTTTCCGCAGACGAAATGATAAATATATTCATTTGTTACCGACTATCTCAAATACGATGTTTTTAATCCCGCTCTTATCCAGTACATCCTCTTTCTCCAGTGGAAATCTCATCATGACTTTTGTATACTTCCCTTTAATGATCTCGGTCGTCACGTCCACTTTAACACCGTTGATGGTTGCGCTTGGGCGATCTGCAATCACCGGAACAACGACACCGAAATCCACGTCAATAATGTTACCTTCGTTTCTGATGCTCGCCACGACGTCAGCACCATCCCATTTCAACTTAAAGTATAATAAACTTTCGCCGACCACAAGTCTCTCAACCGATAGGTCCCAGTCACTGGTGAGGTACGGGCAGATCGTGACGCTTTCCGGAGCGTGCGGCGTAACTCCGAGAAGTCCGCGAACGACGGTGTGCAGATAGATCGTTGCAGACCACGCCTGGATGAAGCATCCGGCAGGGTCTTCTTCCCCGGATGGCTCAGGCGCCACATCTCCTGACAGGACCTCCTTAAAGTACAACTTGGAGAACCGCTGCATCTCGGTCATCTGGTACGTCTTCAAAAACCCTTCCTTGAAATTTCCATGGGAAAACTCGGAATACGCAACCCATCCCGTAACAAAGGGCCAGACACCGCCTTTCTGGTAACTTTTCCCATCATACTCGGGATCGCTCCTTGCACGGGTCCTGACACCCCATGATGTTGTGAACTCATCGCTCTCCATCCATTTAAGGATGCTTTCTGCTTTATCAGGTTCGATGATATCGAAAAATGCCGGAATGACAGCGTTCACAGTCATATCCTTCTTCAGCGTTCCGTCAGGTTGTATCGTGTCGTACAAAAACCCGTACGCTTCGTCCCAGTACCGCTCGATGATGAGCGACTTGAGTTCGTTGTAGCGCACCATACACGCCTCTGCGAGATCGTCGTCGCCGAACTCACGTGCGATCTCTGCCCCGCACCTGAATGCATGACCGAATATCGCCTGAACATCGACCCCTGACTTTCCCCGGAAGTACGAGTCCATCCATTGTGTATCGATAAGAAACCCCTCTGGTCCGTGCTCGATCAAGCCGTCATGGTCACGGTCTGCCTTCATGCACCAGCCAAGCGCCCTTAACATGTTGTCGTAGAGATACCTGACAAAATTCTTGTCCCCCGACCATTTGTAATAATCATAAAGCGCAATCACAAAGAGCGGGGTTGCATCGACGCTGTAGTAGTAGATCGATCCGTCCGTTCTGACCTCATGTGGAATCTCTCCCCTGTAGAATGGAACCCTCACGGCATCATCGCCATCGGTCTTTGCCTGGAACCGTGCAAGCAGCGCGAGTGAGGATTGTGATGCCTGAAAGTCTCCTATGCAATTGCTCCCAAATATAGTCCATGCGATATCCCTTCCAAAGTATATGGGAAAATGCGGCAGCCCAGCCATGAATCCGAGACCGTATCCGTGCTGGTAGTGCTTCAGGAGCAGCATCCCGATACTCGAACGGACGAAAGCATCGTCGATGTCCTTAATCCCTGATTCAAAGTGCAATGCTGTCTGTAGATAGCCAGTATACGCTTCTATCGTCTCGCCCAGCAGTTTCCTGGTTGAACCGATCATCTCCTCATACTCTTCGATCAATCTGTGGTATGTCACATCGCCACCAGCCAGCACAAACCTGATCTCAACTGTGTCGTCTGCATCGATCTCGATCTTGTAGCTCATGATGGAACTTCCCACACAGTGATCCCTGGGACCGGGAAATCCGCCACGATCCTTGCATTCGTTGATATCGGCGACATCGCAGCACACATACGCAGGTTCACGATCCGAGCCAAAGAGCATCATCCAGTTCGGTCGCTTATGGTGGCGCACAAGGATCATTCTCCTGCGTGCATCATAAGTTCCGAGATATTTCTTCTCCTTCCACACATCCCCTGTCTGTTTCAATTCCCATTCGAGATTTGTGACCGGATTTGCTATAAAATTAAATGTTGCTTTCGTATCCCCACTGTTCTTAATCTTAAATATCCAGCAGACGCCTCTTTTGAATTTCGGGACGAAGACACACTGATCGATGGATAGTTCCCCGATCTCAAACGTTCTCTCGACATCGCCACCGAATGCAAACTCCTTGCAGAAGTCAGGCAGCCAGTCGATCGGTACATCATCCCTGGATATGCCAAAGTTCACAGCATCCGCGATCTTAAGCGGCAGGTTCCAGATGCCGTTCCATCTACCTTCGAATCTCCCGTTTTTATGACCGATGACATAAACCCTCAGACCGGTAGTGAGAACGTCCGATTCAAATGCTTCTCTTTCACGCCATTTCATCGTTTCCATCATTGGACCCTCCCGATTCATGAGTACCGTGTAAAAGTGGTAACACTTCTATATTATCTCTTTGTAAAGTTTGACGTTGCAGGGTGCAAAGGCACAATCGGAATATTTTAGTGAAATCACTCTGATATAACGTAAGTGTGCGGTTTGAGTTCGTTCCGGAATCGGAAAGGATCGCCTATTACGCTACATGCGACATCGCATGGGGCATCAGCATCCTCCTCGATGATATGGGTGAGGCGGCTCTGAGGGGCAAGAGGGCGAGAAAACTGGTGGAGCGGCATTTCACGCGGGATAAGGTTGCAGACTCGACGATCGATGTGTATAATGATGTTTTGGCGAACGGCAGAAAGTATTAAAGTCACTCGAGTCATGATCCTTTATCCTGATGAACGAAGAAAAAACCAGATATTATCTCGACGACAAAAATCGTTTTGTTATCGAAAACTATAACTGGGCTGAACCATTTTCCAGTTTTTTCCCGGGCATAGGAGGGAAATGGGGGGTTCCATTATGGAGTTATTATGTCAATAGAGTGCAGGCTATATCCAGCATGGGGGTGAGAGATAAAGATAACGCAATAATGGAATTCTTCTCCTTTAATAAAGCCTGCCAGCTGGTCGGCAATCAGGGATTCAGGACGTTTTTAAAGACCGCCGATGGTTGCTTATATGAACCTTTCAGACAGTCTGAAGATGAGAAAATATCTCAGAGAATGATAATTTCTGCAGAAGAATTAGAGTTAAGTGAAATTAATAGCGATTTAGGCATACAAATAACTGTAGATTATTTTCCACTCGTGAATCTGCCGGTTGCAGGGCTTGTAAGAAGAGTGAGTATCAGGAATCAGAGGAAGAAACGGTTAAAGATAGAGTTGATCGACGGTCTGCCGCTCATATTGCCGTTTGGCATGAATCAACACTGCATAAAGTTTATCGCGAGACATATCGAAGCGATGATGCAGGTGAACACCGTCGATGGGACACCGCTTTTCAGATTGAAACAGGTCCCGCTCGATACCCCGCAGGTACAGAAGGTCGAGGGCTGCAATTTCTATTTTACGTTCTTATCCGACCGGAGTGACATTCTCAAGGATAGCTATGCAGTAGATCCCGAATCGATCTTCGGCGTATCCGGAGGGTTTGAGTATCCATGGATATTTGAGAAGAATGGCATAGAAAAAATATTAGACTCTGACCAGATGTATGAGAATAAGACTCCGTGCGCCTTCACGTTGCTCTCTCTGGATATACCCGGAGATGATGAGATAGTATTCTATTCTATTATAGGCAATACATCCTCTAAAGAAAAACTGAAGAATTTTAAAAGTTATATTGTGAAGAAGGGGGTTATAGAGGCGAAAAGGGAAGAGAACAGGAGAATTATCAGAGAGATCGAGGATAACATAGCAACGGTCAGCAGTGATAAGAATTTTGACAGTTACTGTGCTCAGACATTTCTGGACAATGTTCTGAGGGGTGGGCTGCCTGTTGTATTTAAAACCCGGGGAAGTAAAAGCATATTCTACCTATATTCAAGAAAGCATGGCGACCTTGAGCGGGATTATAACCATTTTGTACTGGAACAGACGTATCTATCACAGGGCAACTCGCATTTCAGAGATGTCAATCAGAACCGCAGGAATGATGTCTGGTTCAATCCTCTGGTAGGGGACAGTAATATCATCACGTTCTTCAACCTGATTCAGACCGACGGGTTCAACCCTCTGGTTGTCAACGGACTTACCTACACGGCAGAGGATGTACCTGCATTAAAAGAATGGCTCGGCAAGATTGTAAAGAACCCGGAATCATTCAGCGATCTGTTAGAGATGGTTAAGAAGCCTTTTACTCCAGGCGAGTTCATAATGAAGATCGAAGAGACCGGATCCGGAATATCAAACTACGATGAGATCGTTGCTGCAATGCTTTCGTTTTGTAAGGAGAATGATGTGGGAGAGCCGCACGAGGGTTACTGGATAGATCACTGGACCTACAACATGGATTTGATCGATAATTTTCTGATGATCTTCCCGGATAGGCTGAGAGAGATTCTGGTGGATAAATATGTTTATACGTTCTATGACAATCCGGATATCGTTATGCCAAGGAGCAGGAAATACGTGCTGGTGGATGGGACGGTAAGGCAGTACGGTGCTGTGATACGTGACAGGGACAAAATAAATCTCATAAACTCGAGGAAAGAATACCCTTGCAGGGTGAGGACAGAGTACGGCGAGGGTAAAATATATTTAACAAATTTATTGGTTAAAATATTATCTATTACCACAAATAAAATATCGTCACTGGATCCGGAGGGAATCGGTATAGAGATGGAGGCTGATAAACCGGGCTGGTACGACCCACTGAATGGTATGCCCGGACTCATGGCTTCATCTATATGCGAGACCCTGGAACTTATAAGAACCTGTTCATTTCTCTCTGATGCCATCTCGACGGTCAAAATGAACGGTGATGAGTCTGTATCTCTCTTTGAGGATTTGTATATCTTTATCATTGATCTAATGGAAGTGATCGAAGAACGATTGAATTCGGTGGATGAAAACAGGGCTTTTGTATTCTGGGATGAAAGTCACAGGATAAAGGAAGAGTATAGGGAGAAAACCAGACTTGGCGTAAGTGGAAAAGATGTGAAGATGAAGATATCCACGGTAAAAGACTTTTTAAATAAATCCATTAGATTACTGGATAGTATTTTTAGCGAGATACCTCGAGACAAATTATTTCACAAAAATGGGGTATGCTATACCTATTTTTTAAACGAAGTCAGAAGAAAAGAGATATCATCACCTGGTTCGGGTTCTCCGCTTGTTACTCCATTGGAGTTCAAACAAAAACCTATCTCGTTATTTCTGGAAGGTCCCGTCCATCTGTTAAAGGTGAAAAAGGAATTAGCCAGTGAGATATACAGAAGCGTTAAAAATAGCGGAATATATGACGAAAAATTGAGGATGTACAAGACAAGCGAATCCATAGAGAGAGAACCTTTCGAGATCGGACGGGCAAGGGCGTATCCCCCCGGATGGATAGAAAATGAATCCGTCTACCTGCACATGGAATATAAGTTTTTGCTTGAGTTATTGAAAGCCGGGCTTTACGAGGAGTATTATGAGGAGATCAAGAATACGATGATGCCTTTCTTAAACCCTGAAACGTATGGACGGAGTATACTTGAGAATAGTTCATTTATAGTGAGCAGTGCTTTTCCGGACAGTAAGCTTCACGGCAGGGGTTTTCAGCCAAGGCTGACAGGGGCATCAGCAGAACTTCTCAATATGTGGATAATCATGGTTGCAGGAGAACATCCATTCTTTGTCGATGGGGTGGTAGGGTTGAAATTGAGACTCGAACCAGTACTTCCGGGCGTGTTCTTCACAGAGAGAGAAGAAGTATACCGGACTTATGATGGTGCGGGCAGGACAGTTGAGGTAACGGTACCTGCGAATTGTTTTGCATTCAAGTTCCTCGGCAAAACGGTTGTTGTTTATCACAATGACGAGAGGAAAGATACCTTTGGAGAAGATAGGGCAGGGATTGCTTCCTATATTCTGAAATATGCCGATGGAGCGACCTGTGAATCGCAAGGCGAGGTACTCGATACTCCGCTTGCGAATGATGTGAGAGAGGGTCGCGTGGAAAGAATAGATGCATTCTTACACTGACATTCGATCACTTAATGAACTGCCAAAAATAGAGGCTATTTCAGGAATGCAGACCATGCGAACCATCAGATGGGACAGTGGCGCGATAACCACGATCGACCAGACCCTGCTGCCTTCCGAGTACAGGGCGATCGAATGTAAAACCGTCCATGCACTCTGCGAGGCAATCGTTTCGCTACGCATCCGGGGTGCGCCCGCGCTCGGCGCTGCCGGTGGCTACGGGGTCGCACTTGCAGCGCATACGAGCACCGCAAGTACGCTTCGAGAGTTCATGCGTGATCTTGAGATCGAATCAGACAGGATCAGGATGACCCGACCGACTGCGATCAATCTTATGTGGGGTGTCGATCGCGTGATGGATGCTGTCAGAAGAGCAAGTAGCATCGATGAAGCGAGGAGAATCGCACTTTTCGAGGCAACCGCAATCGCTGATGAGGACGTGGAGCGAAACACGCGGCTTAGCAAACACGGAGAAGCGCTCTTGGAGGATGGTGATACCGTGCTGACGCACTGCAATGCAGGCAGACTCGCGTGCGTGGATGTTGGAACCGCGCTTGGCGTGATCCGGGCGGCGGTAGAAGAGGGAAAGGAGATATCGGTCGTCTCATGCGAGACCCGCCCGCTTAATCAGGGAAGCAGGCTCACGGTCTGGGAACTGATGCAGGATAAGATACCGGTCACACTGATCCCGGATTCTGCCGCAGGCTTGATGATGCAGAAAGGATTGATCGATAAAGTGATCGTTGGCGCGGATCGGATCACGAGGGATGCGGTCTTTAACAAGATCGGGACGTATACTCATTCGGTGCTTGCAAAAGAGCATAAGATACCGTTTTATGTTGCAGCGCCGATCTCCACGTTCGATTCCACCAGGCTTGCGCGCGACGTCATAATCGAAGAGCGGGATCCCGACGAACTGCGGCGCATCCATGATGTGATGCTTGCGCCGGCAGATGCCGCGGTGTATAATCCCGCGTTCGATGCAACGCCTGTGGGGAACGTTACTGCCGTTATCACTGAAGACGGTGTGGTGTATCCCGATGAATCCGAATCGTGGAATGACCTCTTTACTTAGATTCCTTCTCTGTATATCAGACCGATTGCCCTATATTGGAAGATGAATGCATACGGAGCTATCACTGAATATATCTCCAATATCCATGTTTCCACCTCTGGTTTTATTTTCCTCGCAATCTTACAAGGATTAAATATATATTGGTTTAATAGTATATATGTTTATCTATCCCTGCACCTCCTGCCGTATTCTTGGCTTTGTGGTTACTGGAGCCCCCTCAGAACCGGACGTGAAGTTTCCCTCATCCGGCTTCGGAGGAACCTCCCCCTCATTTGTCAGATAGGTTATGAGTCCGGCTTTGTTGCCCTCCTTAACTCGCATCCGGGTAACCAGAACATAACGAAAAGCCCCCCCCCAGAGCACCATAACGTATAAGTATCAACCACTCGATGACCCTGATATGATTGCGTCCACCACTAAAAAAGCTGCCATTGTGTTATTTTTGATAGCGGTTGTAGCGGTCGTAATGGTGATGTTCGTCAATGCCAGCAAAGATGAAACGCAACAGCAACCCGATTCGTTCTGTTTCCGCTTTTACGGGAATGTTAGCATCGAGGGCGCGCCTGCGCCGGTGCAGACCACCATCCTTGCAAAGATCGGGGACAAGACCTGTGGCGTTACAGGTATCACGGCAGCAGGGTGGTACGATCTCAACGTATTCGCGCATCCTGATACAGAGGACTACATCTCATTCTGGATACAAACGCCATCGATGGAATGCGCAGTACCGGTGGATCAGAAACGGACGCTGCCGATGATCCGGGAGTGCCTGCTTGACCTCACGGTCGCAAACGATGATTCTAATCACACAGTTCTGCAGACGGGGATCTCCGCTGACCTGCAATCGGCATCATCAGCGGCAACCCCCGATACCAATACCTCGGTCAATGCCACATCAGATCCCGCGCAGGGGTATGATCCGATGTTCTGGGATGTGGTGATCAGCGAGATAATGTGGGACGAGAAAGAGTACATCGAGTTATATAACACGCTCGATCACACCATCTGCATCGGAAACTGGACGATCACGAGGGGTGTTGGGGCGGTCAATGACACCATCGATATCACAATCGAACCGGGCGCGATCATAGCATCGCATGGCTATTACCTGATCGCGGAAACGATGCCACGACCTGCGAACCGGATCAGATCTCAAACATGGCACTCAAGACCAGCGGAGAGGTTCTGCAACTCTTTGGCGGCTTTCCGCCGATCTCGAAGAGGGTCGATATCGTGAACCGGGATGGGAACTGGTTTGCCGGGAAGAACGATGCTGTCGGGCAGTCTATGGAACGAATCGCACCGGTGGATGGTACAAATCCGGATAACTGGTATACCTCACTGGGATATGAGTGTGGGCGCATCGGAACACCCGGGGTGGAGAATTCCATTCCGGATAAGACTCCTCCAAATATAACACTTGTCAACGATTTTATCGGCGTGAACGACGATATCGTGTTCTCTTTCAATGAACCGATCGACATCCCAACATTTTTCATATCGGTGGTCGGTCCTTACCATGGCGTGATACTGAGGTACACCATCACATGTGGCGGATCCGGGCTGGGCGCTTCATTCGAGCCGGACAATCCGCTTCAGGTCGGAGCATACAGCATCCGTGTGAAATGCAGGGATCCGTCCGATAACCTTGCAGAGCGGGATTTCGTGCTGACGGTCGTGGGCGAACCCGAACCCTCACCCACAGCCACCACTACACCAGCCCCTACTCCGACGCCTACTCCCTCGTCCACTCCGAAGATCGTGATCAACGAACTGATGCCGAACCCGATAGGGACGGATCGTGGAAACGAGACCACGGAACTGTACAACTGCGGCGGTGAGCCGGTCGATATCGGCGGCTGGGTTCTCAAAAACGAGGATGGTGCTACCTACAATATTCCGGCAGGCACGACCATCGAGCCGTACGGATATTACCTGACAGCGAAGGTACAACTCGACAACGGCGACGGACAGGTACTTCTGTACCACAATGGCGAGGAGGTCGACAGCAGCATCGAATATACGCATTCGACGGAGGGGGTATCGTGGCAGCGGCGAATCGACGGGCGCGATACTGACAGTGATGGTGACTGGATCGAGCGCGATTCCACGTTTGGGCTGTCCGGGTGACGCCCCGGAATGGCGTGATCGCTCAAATGTTTTACAGCTCCAGTCCCACCAAGACGCAAGTCCGCGGCATCTGCCCGGCTCAAATACGTAGGGCAGGACAAGGACACTGGAAGAAGCATGCGAAAACCTGAAAGAAGCCGTAGCACTGGTTATCGAGGCAAACCGGGAACTGACGCGGCTTGAAGTTATAGGAAAGGATGCAATCAGAGAAGAATTGCTGGTGGCGGCATGAAATCGAAATAGAATCATGAAAAAGCGCGACGCTTGTGCGGATTGCGCTCATCGTGGCGAATGTCTGGTTTTAGTGAGGGAGTATGGAAATAAAATATGCGAAACGTTTATGTACCACAGCGGCAGCCTATATATTGATAATAACTTGGCAGGTGGCGGGAATATACCCATCGCAATGTCTTCTGGCATTGTGCCACCTGGCATAATATCTATTTCTTAACAATCTCGGAAATATCATCAATGAATATGGAATCATCTGCAATCTGTCGTATTTCAGCACTGAATGAACTTTTAAAGCAGACCAGAACAATTCTTTTGCCTTCTCTTTTCACTTCTTCCAGTGCTTTGATGTAATCCTGATCTCCACCTATGATCACAGCAACATCAAAGTTATCCTTGAAAGCGTGGGTCAGGAGATCGGTTGTGAGCATCACATCCACGCCTTTCTCCATAAACTTCCCATCCCTCATCACCAGAGGACGCGTCTCAACATGAAATCCGGATTCTCTCAATGCTTTATGAAACCCGATCTGGGATTCATTCGTGGGATCGACTCCGCTGTAAAAATAGACTCTTATCAGGTCATAATCCAGGGTTAATTCGTCTCGAAGTTTCACGTAATCAATTTTATAGTCTTTCTGAAAGTTCTTGCATCCGAAGAGCACGTTTTGACCATCGATAAATATCATTGCCCGCTTGGCTATTTTTATGGTATCCATTGCAATCAAACCTCTTCTCTATTTGAGATCGATCTTTAAAATACCTGTCCTGTTTGCCTGCACCATTCAGAGGAACGTTTAACCGGATTATGTGAGGGAATCGTGACCCACGACACCTCGTTTCGCAGGTGCTTTTGCATTCGGATATGACTACCCCGCTGGCGCACCACGACCCATCCGTCCCCTACACCCCCTGCAGATTCGCAACATTTATGCACATCGCAACCAAGAGCAGCATATATGATCATCGGAACACGCGGGAGTGCGCTTGCGCTTGCGCAGGCAGATATCGTCGCCAGAGAGTTGCAGAAGATCGGCATCGAGACCGAGGTTCGCACAATCAAGACACACGGCGATGTGGTCACAGACCGCCCGCTGCACGAACTCTCCAATGTCGGGGGCGTCGGAGCATTCGTACGTGAGATCGATGAACACTCGCTTGCTGGCGATATCGATATCGCAGTCCACTCGATGAAGGACATCCCCACAATCCGCCCGGAGCGACTGGTGACCGCAGCGATCCTCAAGCGGGATCCTCCGTATGACGTGCTGATCACCGGAGGCGGCGACAGTGATGAGGACAGTACGAGCATCGATGACATACCTTCTGGCGCTGTCATCGGCACATCCTCGCTCCGCCGAGCCGCCCAACTGCACCGGTTCCGTAGCGACCTCGATATCATCGATCTGCGTGGCAACATCAACACCCGCATGAGAAAGTTACGCGAGGGGGTCTATGACGGGATCATTCTGGCGGAGGCGGGGCTTGTACGGCTGGGCTGGAATATCGGGTTTGAGCGGCTCAAGATCGATCATTTTATCCCGTCAGCCAATCAGGGCACGATAGCGGTCGTGACGCTCAAGGACTCTGGTGCAGGGGATGCGGTGCGTGCGCTTGATCACAGCCAGACGAGAGTCGAGACCGAGATCGAACGGATCGTGATCAGCGTTCTCGGCGGAGGGTGCGATGTCCCGATCGGCGCGTTTGCCGAGATTGTGGGCGGCGATCGCGTCCGGGTGCGTGCAGAGGTACTGTCTCTTGATGGCAGCCGGTATGAACGGGTGGATGAGACGATTCCGGTGGAAGGGTACGTGGAACATGCTGAAAGGGTTGGCGTTGAATTGCAAGCGAAAGGCGGAGGCGCGTTGGTGAAAGAGGCGTGCCGATACTGATTGTCTGCGGTTTCAGGTTCTACTGGGCGAAAAGTTCGTAAGATGCAGTTCGATAACAAATATATACCAAAACGATCCATTCAAAAGAGATGACCAGCACCCCGAATCTCGATTATGGAACACTCGGGCTGAAAGCCGGGCTGGAGATCCACCAGCAACTAAACACCGAGCATAAACTCTTTTGCAGATGCCCAACACTGCTCCGGGACACAGATGACTCGAATTACGAGTTTTACAGGTACCTGCGACCGACGCAGAGCGAGATGGGCGAGACTGACCGGGCAGCGCTCGAAGAGGCGAAAGTCATCCGCAAATTCAGGTACAAGGCATATCCGAGCACCTGTCTCGTCGAGAACGATGA
>DAOURL010000241.1 GCA_030625165.1 Methanosarcinales archaeon
AGATGCTCGATTCTCATCAGCTCGAGGAGTTCATCCACGTTTTGTGCGATCTCGGTCTTTCCATATCCTTTCACTACCATCCCGTATCCGATGTTGGATGCGACGTTAAGATGCGGAAATAATGCGAGATTCTGGAAGAGATACCCGATCTTCCGCTCATTTGTCGGTATCCTGTCAACCGTTACTCCGTCGAAGAGGACAGTTCCATCGTAGTTCACGAGTCCTGCGATGGTTGCAAGCAGTGTTGATTTTCCTGCCCCGTTCGGACCGGTTACGACCAGCAACTCCTCGTCACATATCTCCATATTCAGATCATTAAGCACATAATTTCTAATATTTCTTAATTCGATATCCGGCATAATCTTACCTCCTATCTCCATTTCTCGGTCAGTCTCGTCTCAGCATACTGGAATATCCGCTCAAAGGTAAGGCACATCACTGAGAGCACAATCAAGCAGGCGATGATCGTGTCCACCCGCAGCAGACTCTCTGACCGTATCAATAAAGCGCCAATCCCTGTTGAGATCATCGCAACCATCTCCACAGCTATCACAACCCGCCACGCCATGCCCGCCCCGAGCCTGAGCCCTGTGAAGATATCTGGCAATGCGAGTGGCAGAATGATTGTTACCGGGACCCGCAGGTCAGATGCTCCAAGGGTTCTTGCCGCGTTGATAACATCAGGATCCACCCCTTTGATGCCTGTTATCGTGCTGTACAGCACCGGAAAGAATGAGCAGAGGAATATCAATATGATCGGGAGAATCTCGCCTATTCCGATCCAGATCATCAGGAGCGGCGCCCATCCGATCGCGGGTATCGGGTAGAGCAAGCTTAAAATCGGGTGAAACGACCGGTCGATAACCTCCCTGCACCCCATCACAGTCCCCATCATGATGCCAGCAACCGATCCCAGCAGAAGTCCTGCCAGCACCCGGAAGAGACTGCTTGCAAGATTATCCAGCAGGACGCCGCTCATAAGAAGACCGTAGAGCGTCACAATCACAGTAGAGAACGGCGGGAAGAGGTCTCCGGGAACTACCTGCATCCGGGCAACACACTCCCAGACCAGAGTGAACACGATGATCGGAACACATCCAACCACCATACCCCGAACGCTCATACGCTTGCACCCTCCAGAAACCCCATGTCAAGCATATCCTCAGCTCTCACGTCTTCCCCGACATAACCAAGCTCAACCATAAAGTCGATCACATCCTGAACAGAACCTGAATCGATCGCAGTCGTGTAATTGAGCCGCTCCATCGACCTTCTGATAACCTCGGGATCAGTATCCAGATCTTTTGCAAGGATCAGGGCGGAATCATCCGGATTCTCATTAATCCAGGTAGTCGCCCGCCCGGTCACCATAACCAGTCTTCTCACGGTTTCGGGATCATTCTCGATCAAATCCCTTCTGACGATCAGGACGCTGCCCTGCATCTCATGCCACAGTTCAGAGCTTGTTACGAGCATCTGAAAGCCCCTGGCTTCGGCAACGGTTGCATAATGCTCCGGCAGGAACGCAGCATCGATCTTACTAGTCTCAAGAGCAATCACCTGTGTAAGCGGACTCATGCGCTGGATCCGAACGTCCCGGAG
>DAOURL010000122.1 GCA_030625165.1 Methanosarcinales archaeon
CGCCAGCACCTGTGTATGCGCCAACACCGGTCGGTATCACCGAAAGCAAGGCAGTCGCTGGCGGGTGCGTGACCGATATGCTCTCGGATACACAGGAAGCGGCTATGGATGGAGTAGCCCCGGCATACACGCCAGCGCAGATCAGCGCACCTCTGCCTCTGCCAGCCGAGACGTTGCCAGCCCCGGAACCAACGCTTGCAGCGTCACCCATCACGGAAGGCACAGGCATCCCATCGATCGATCTCACGCAGGTGCTCGGACCCCATCCCGGCATCTGGTTCTTCTTCGGCTGTATCTTCGTGGTGGTGCTTCTTGTGTTGATAGAATACCGGAGGAGAGGCGGCTGACCTGTGGGCGATTGCTACCTGATGCCCCGCGGTGTCACACCTTTGTAAAACTCACATAAACGATGCTCAATCGAGTGGAAATCTCCTAAGAGATGAGATAGCGTCAATTAACCATTCCTTCACTCATGCCGGAGCGCATCCACTGGATTCATCTGCGATGCGGATCTGGACGGCAGGAATCCGGCGAGAACCCCGATCGAGAATGAGAAGAGGAGCGCGAACGCGGTAAGCTCCCACGAGATCCACGCATACAAGAGACCAACCCCCATCTCACGCCCGATCACCTCTACCACCTTTGCCATCCCGAAACCGAGCACGATCCCGATCAAACCTCCAATTAACCCAATCAGACCGGATTCAACCAGAAAAAGCATCAATATCGTATTGTTCTCTGCTCCGAGTGCTTTGTATATCCCGATCTCCCTCGTCCTCTCCACAACCGAAGTGTACATCGTATTCATGATCCCGACACCGCCAACGAGAAGCGAGATCGCACCGATCCCGACAAGGACTGCGGATACTGCTGAAAGTATACCACCAACCGTCTCTGAGAGTTGTGCTGCGGTCATGACCGTGAAATCCTCCTCGCCACGCAACTTATCAAGCCGGTCCCTGATACGCTCTGCAACATCTTCAGGGTCGGCTCCTTCCTTTATCTTCACGAAGAAGAAGTCGTATTCACCGCTCACGTCGAAAAGATCCTCCGCATCATCAAGACTCATGATAATGGTCATGTCATCGTCCCGGTTCCCGATCTCTTCCATGATCCCGATGACCTTGAAACCCTGCTCCTTGATCTCGATCTTATCGCCTATCTTGACCTCTTTGTAACTATCCCCAACTTTAAAAGTTTTATGCGCAATCCAGCACCCGATCGTTATCTTGTGAGTATCCTTATCCTCCAGATCTCTCCCTGACTCGAGTTCATACCCCTGGACATCGAAATACGCTTCCTCTGCAATCGATGGCACCATGCCGACAACCGGCGCAGTGGCGTCGATACCTTTGTAGGTTATGATCGATGTCCGGTAGACCATGTAACAGTTCGCATCGACCCCCCGCACATTCTCAACAGCTTTTGCGTCCCTGTCTGTGAAGTACGTCGATGCGGCAGCCGGACCGAGCCCGCCGCCCGGCGGCATCGGCAGTATTATGATCTTGTTTACGCCCATCTTCCCGATCTGCTCGTCCATATAGACCTGCATCCCGACTCCGATCGAGATCAAGCCCACGATAGCCATGATCCCGATCACGATGCCGATGATCGTTAGGTAACTCCGGGTTTTCCGTTGTACCAATCCTTTGTAGCAGAACCGGAAGTAATCCGAGAATTTCATTTGGATATAATCCTTTTAATGCGTTTTCTGAAGACGTATGCGAGCAACAGAACGAGTGCTACGATGATTATCCCTGTGTATCCGCCGCCCGCCGGCGCAATCGCTTTCATCTCACCAGAGGTATAGACCTTGATCGGCAGTTCTGTTGTTGTATTGTACGTATTGCCGTAATCATCGGCGTAACTCACATCTACAGTCACATTGCGGCAGTCTAACGACTCGGGCAGGATTCTAAAATCGACGGTGTCGTAATCATCGCTCTCGATGTCGCCGATATATCTCGTGTCGGTGTCGATCAGTTTGAACCGATCTCCATCCGCTATCGTCAGCACGACGTGCTTTACCCGCGCAAGCCCGCGATTTGCGATGCCGATGGTGACCTCCCCGACCGCGCCATCAGTCAGTTTGTCCTGTGAATCGAGGTAGATGAAGAGCGTGTTTCCGCTCGATACCGGAACCAGCACCGAATATTCATGTGCTGGCTGCATTCCATGCGTCTCGTTCTCGTAGTGGATCGCAATCGGCAGGGGATGCTGGGATGGTGTGGTGGTATCGACAAAGAAACCGGACTCGATCGACACGGTCGCTCCTGGCGCCACTGTGTCGATGTAGTAGATGGACATCTTCGGAAGTATACTGGTTTGATTTTTGAAATAGACCTTCACATTCTTTGCAGGTCCGGTTCCCACATTTTTAATCGAGAAATTTGCAACAAACTCGGATTTGGGGTCTACTATCGGGATGTCGGCATCGAGGAGGACGAGGTCCGGTTGCCCCATCACCCTGATCGTCAGTTCAACCTTACTCTTCGTAGTGAGGGTGCGACGGTCAAATTCTCCGCTGTAGGTGATATTCAGATCGAGTGTGTACTCGCCAGACCGTGCGTCAGGATCCACGGTCAGATAATACTCGGTATTCGCAGTCTCGCCGCATCTGAGTTCAGGGAGCGTCTGGGCAGCTTTCTCGGTCTCTTTCAGTTCAAATGGTTCCTGAACATTCAGATGCCAGATGATATTCTCTGCCGGTTCGTCCCCATGGTTCGTCGTCTTTATGACCAGCGTAACCTCCTCGCCGGGCTCTGCAGGATACGGGATCTGCTGGGATATGCTTGCAGAGAGCGCAGGAGCATCAAGGGAGTGTGGCGGTGCCGAGTCATATATTTTAGTTCCGACCGCGGCATCTGCCGCACCTGCGTGAAATGCTGTGAGTGTTAGGCTTATGATTATAAGTAGCGCAAACCGATTCATAGGCGTTGGTCTGTATCTGATGATATATATGCTGACCGATCAGACAATACTTATAATACCATCGGTTCTGTAATATCGCATTATATGAGTGAAATGGTGAAACCATGCCAGAAATAGGAAAGAAAGTAAGGCTTGAACGGATCCTCGATAGGAAGAGCGGAAACATGCTGATTATTCCAATGGATCATGGAATATCAGAAGGTCCGATAAAAGGGCTCGTAAACATCGGGGAGACCATAAACAGGGTTGCAGAGGGTGGCGCAGACGCAGTCCTCATGCAGAAAGGGATGGTCAAGCACGGGCATCGCGGATACGGGCACGATATCGGACTTATCATTCACATGAGCGCATCCACCTCGCTTGGACCTGATCCGAACAACAAGGTGCCGGTATGTACTGTCGAAGAGGCGATCAAACTCGGCGCGGATGCCGTGAGCGTGCATATCAATGTCGGCTCTGATACCGAATCGGATCAACTCGAATATCTTGGTACGGTCTCGGATGACTGTGATTACTGGGGCATGCCGCTCGTTGCCATGATGTACCCGCGAGGTGCCGCAATCGCCAACCAGCACGACCCGGTCGCGGTCGCACTTGCGGCTCGCGTCGGCGCTGAACTTGGCGCGGATATCATAAAGACCAACTACACAGGTGATCCGGACTCATTCAAGACCGTGGTTGCGGGCTGCCCTGTTCCCGTGGTGATCGCAGGCGGACCAAAGACGAATACGGATAGGGAGTTTCTGCAGATGATCAAGGGCGCGATGGAAGCAGGTGCAAGGGGTGCTGCTGTCGGTAGAAATGCGTTTCAGGCAAACGATCCGACACTGATGACGCGGGCGGTAGCGGCGATCTTGCACGATGGCGTCGATGTCGATAAAGCGCTGGAAATACTTGTTTAGGCATGTACGGGCGTAGCAGTGCCTATGCCTGCCACGCCAACGTTTCCAGAGGCACCATAAATCAAGTGATTTATCACCGCGGAGAACGCAGAGGGCACAGAGTTTCGAGACCGCTTTAACCCTCTGCGCACTCTGCGGTAACGCCTCCGGCGTCGACGCCCGGGACGGAGAATTTTTCACGGGCGTTAACGGCTCTGCCGTCAACGCTTGCGTTAGAATCTAAGGGTATGGCGGCTCCACTTGAAAAAGCGACAGTGCCCTTTATATGCTTCAAGTGTAATTAAAGTGTGATGGCAACTGGTACAACTGGCGAGAATATACAGATCCCACCCGATGCGATTGGGATTGCGATGTATACAAAACTATCCCTGATTGAAAATGAACTCCATGATACCAAAACATTGCTTCGGACACAGAGAAAAATTGTTTCGTTGAAGGGACTTCTCAAAGGCGTACGCATAACCGATGATGAGATCGAAACTGCCAAAAAATCGTTATTCAAGCACGTTTAGTAGCGACAACCTCTTTGTAACCGATACCCATGCGCTGCTCTGGTATCTGACTGATGATGAACGTCTCGGCAGGAAAGCAGAATCTACATACGATCGTGTTGATGCTGGAAATGCGGTTATCGTAATTCCAACAGTGGTACTGGCAGAGGCGATCTTCATCACTGAAAAACACAGGGTTGACCTCGAGTTCATCGAGATTCTGAAAGTGATTGAAGGGAGTTTAAATTATATAACTTACCCTATGGATGTGGCTATTGTTCTGAAATGCCATGATTTGAAAGCGATTCCAGAACTTCATGACCGAATCATTACCGCAACAGCGATATTGCTTGATGCTGCGTTGATCACGAAGGATAAGAAGATTGTCGAGTCTCAGGAGGTTGCAGTGGTATGGTGATTGTATCCTATAGTGCGGAGGATGGGGGCGCAGATCTTGATTGCACCCTCTTGCACAGATTATCTCTGTGGAATGCCTATACCTGCCACGCCGGCGTTTCCGGAGGCACTATAATGGTGCTATCCACCCACTTGACATCGGGTACGTGATCGATGAAGACCGTATCGACAGGCAATCGCCCGCATAGACGCTTCATCGCAGGAATTTCGGTTGCATAGTGCGTGGCATCGATGAGTGCCAGATTATGCGCCTTCCTGATCGCGTCGTGCCGGATCTCTCCTGACAGCAGGAGATCGGCACCGCCAACGATTGCTGTATTCACAAACTCACCGGTTAGACCGCTGCCACCGATGACCATCACGGTCTCGATGTTGCGCTCACCTAACCATCTGACCGGGACGTTTAACTGCCGCGCAGCAAACTCTGCGAATTCCGATGTTGTCGAGTATCCGGTTCTTCCGATGCGACCCGGTTCCAGTTCCTCGACGTCCTCCAGTTCGAGCACTTCCGCAAGCACATCATTGACGCCACCCGGTGCCCGGTCATAGTTCGTGTGCATCACATATATCGAGATCTCACTCTCGAGAGCGATCTTCAACGAGTCTGAGAGGCTCTTTGAGATCCTGTTGATCGGATCATATATCGGGGTGTGGTGCGTGACCAGAAGATCCGCACCCTCGCGTGCAGCCTCTTCGAGTACATAGTCGGTGGCATCCAGTGCAACAGCGACCTTGTTCACATTGTTCCCACGATCGAGCACCAGCCCGATCCGATCCCTGTCTGATTCGTAAGCAAGTTCAGGAGGCGCGATCTCCTCGAGAATTGCAATCATCTCTGATAGGCGCATACATTAGACATAAACGGGCGGGGATGATTTAAACCTTGTGATTTGACGTGGGTCACGCCTTACCCAGGCGCGTTCGTAGGAAAAGCAATATATACCCAAACGCAAACCATATCGTTACAATCGATAACAATCGAGAGGCGAATACTATGAGACGAACACCGATGTTGCTTGCAACACTTATTCTGCTGATCGTGGCTATTTCAGTTTATGCTGAGGTGGAGTTTGGCACGATCGCACTGGATGCGGAGAATGTGGACTGTGCGAAGTGTCATCCCGGAGATCCTCACACGCTTCACGAGGAGAAGCTGAAGCAGGATCTGGTGACCTGCGAGGCATGTCATGGTGAGGCGCTTGATATCGCAATCCCGCAGTGTGAGAAATGCCACTACGGCACGATTCACGATGTGCACATACAGAAGGTGGAGACCGAGGACTGCACGTACTGTCATGGGGACATCAATACCCACCACAACAACGAGATCCTCGACACAACGGTCTGCGCACACTGCCACCGCGATCTCGTGGATGTGCATCAGGGATGCGAGGCATGTCACAAGACCGCACCAGACATCGTAAAGCCGCTACAACATGCAGGAGTAACCATTCTCTGCCAGGACTGTCACACACAGGATGACCTTGTGCATATCCATGGCGAAGAGACGAACACATCGATCTGCTACATGTGCCACCGACCCGAAGGCAACAAGGAGGGGCGGGACCTGGATGCGGATGTGATCCCACACCTGATCCATCTGCCTGGTCTGGCAACCTGTGAGGGATGTCACATGCCAGAAGGCGTGGTGATCCTTCCCCTGTGCAGCAACTGCCATGACCTGACAGGGCTGCATCTGGTAACGGTTGTGCCGCCAACGCAGAGGGAACTTCACTGTTCGGTATGCCATCCTGAAACCAGCGTGCCAGC
>DAOURL010000162.1 GCA_030625165.1 Methanosarcinales archaeon
ACGTTCTTGGCGGAAAAAAGATAAAAGGATTCGAAGATGTCAGTTTCAGCGTGAAACGTGGCGAGTTTCTGGCAATCATCGGAAGCAGCGGCTCCGGGAAATCTTCGCTTCTGAAATGTATGTACCGGACATACCTCGCGGATAGCGGATCGATGTTGTATCGCCCGGATTCTGGCAGCGCCATCGATCTCACCACCGCATCGGATCACGAAATCCTTGCGTTGCGAAGAAGCGAGATTGGATACGTGTCACAGCTTTTGCAGGTGGTTCCAAGGACAATTGCAGTCGATGTGATCGCAGAACCATTGCTTCACCGTGGAATTGAGATTGACGATGCGAGGGACGCGGCATCAAGATATCTTGCACGGCTACGGATCCCCGAGGATCTTTGGGATGCATATCCTTCCACGTTCAGCGGCGGCGAGCGCCAGCGTGTGAATATCGCAAGAGCATTGATCGCAGCCCCGCGACTGCTGCTGCTGGATGAGCCCACCTCCGCGCTTGATCCTGCGTCAACCGCGGTTGTTGTCGAGATGCTGAGGGCGGTAAACCAGGGAACCACGATGATCGGCATCTTCCACGACCTTTCTGTGGTGCGGGAACTGGCTGACAGAGTCGTTTTGATGAAAGATAACCGGATGGCAGGAATCGGGACACCAGAGGAGATTTTATGATTGAGATTCATATTTTTTGGCAAAAATTAACCGCAGAGTGCACAGAGGGCGCAGAGTTTTTTCTCAGCGTTCTCTGCACCCTGCCTTCGGCGATGCTTCGCAGACCGCGGTTAAATCTAATGTTTGGTTCCGGCAAGTCTCGGGTTAGGTGATTGACATGAATATAATCAATGGACAGATAATAACGCCGGATGGCGTAATTGAAAACGGCGTAATCGAGATCTTTGATGGAATAATAACCGACATCCGGGAGAATTCATCAAAATTCGGTGACGTGATCGATGCAAACCGCGGATACGTGCTGCCAGGGATAGTTGATATTCACGGGGACGATCTTGAGACCGCAATCTCGCCAAGACCGTTAGCAAAGTTTCCTGTTGACTTTGCGCTCCTGCATCTGGACCGGAGAAACGCGAGTATGGGGATCACAACGAAATTACATGCGATCGCATACTTTGAGGACGAACTCAAAAGCAGGAATATTGGCACTTCAAAAGAGATTGTGGAGACGATGGCACGTCTCGAGGACGAGTTTCTGACGCACCACTTTGCGCATGTCAGATGCGAGATCAGCGGCGATTTGAAAGACGTGTTTGAGGCTATCGAGAGTCCGCTCGTCAAACTCGTCTCATTGATGGATCATACGCCGGGACAGGGGCAGTTTACAGACCATACGCGTTACCGGGAGTATCACAAGAGGATATACGGATTAAACGACGATGAGATCGATCGAATCATCAGAAAGAAATCCGGTTATGCGGACGAGCTAGTGCAGAAGATGCGAGAAGTTGCAGAAATCGCTCATGCGAGAGGGCTATCTATCGCATCGCACGATGATGATAGCCCGGAGAAGGTGGAACTGGTCCACAGCATCGGTGCCCGCATCTCTGAGTTCCCGATAACGCTTGACGCAGCAAAGAGAGGGCGTGAGCTTGGCATGACAATCGCCATGGGCGCACCGAATGTTGTTCTCGGCAGGTCAACGTCTGGCAACCTCAGTACCAGCGAGGCGATCGATGCCGGTCTCGTTGATCTTCTCTGCTCGGATTATAATCCATCGTCCATGCTCTACTCTGCATTCATCCTGTGGAAGCGGGGGGTTCTGACGCTTTCCGATGCCGTTAATATGATCACCCGGAACCCGGCAGAGGCGGTGGGCATGGGCGGTACGATCGGGTCAATCGAGATCGGGAAACGGGCAGATCTGCTGGTTGTCTCGGAACGAATGGGTATTCCTGTCGTGACCCGCACGATTGTGGGTGGAGAGGTTGTGTATGCGGCAGGCGGTGTGAGATGACAAGAATTGGCGCGGCGCTGGATCTCCGTTTCGGGAAAGACACGCTACAGTTCATTGATTTCCTGTATTCAAATGGATTTAACCATATCGAGGTCAGAAAGGACAATGATTACGTATATGGAACGGTGGACTCTACCCTCATGGGGCGGGTTCTCTCTGAATACGATTTCACGATCTCGTACCATGCCCCGAGCCGCGAATTCAACCTTGGAAGTGTGAACGAACGAGTCAGGCAGTCATGCGTCGCTCAGGTGATCAGGATGGGCGAGTATCTGCAAGAGGTCGGTGCAAAGGCGTGGGTGAACATACACGCGGGACATATTCCGGAGCAATACCATAAGCGAGTCACTGCGAAGGCTGAAGAGAACATGGGCGTTTCACTGGATGAGATTGCGGCGGCTTATGAGGGGCTGGATACGGGACTTCTGGTTGAGAACGACAGTTTTGAGGATGGTTTGATCAAATTCGGGTTGTATCCTGAAGAGGTTCTGGATATCCTTAACCGGCATCCCGGTTTTGGCATGACCTTTGATATCGGTCATGCCCACCACTCGGGCATCCCCCCCGAATCGTTCATCGAACTTCTTGGACGCAGGATCGAGGCTCTGCATCTGCATGACAACAACGGCGTGTATGATGAGCATCTTGCGCCGGGCAGGGGTTCTGTTGATTTCGAGGGTGCCCTCTGCCAGCTTGATTTTTGCAGCACATACATACTTGAGATGAAGACATTACCGGATGTTATCTCGGGCAGGGAGTTTATTGAATCGCTGGGGCTTATGAAATGACAGAAAAAGACATTCAAATCGAAAGCCGTGACTTAAACCTATGGTACGGTGATGCGCAGGCGTTAAAGAGCGTCTCGATGAACGTACCAGAGAACAAAGTCACCGCCGTGATCGGTCCGTCCGGATGCGGCAAATCGACATTCATCAGATGCATTAACCGGATGAACGACCTGATAAAGGACTGTCGCATCACTGGCGAACTGCTCTTTGGCGGCAGGAACATCTACGACCGTGATGCGGACGTGGTAGCGATACGGAAGAGCATCGGGATGGTCTTCCAGAAGCCAAACCCTTTTCCGATGTCAATCTATGACAACATCGCTTATGGTCCCCGTGTTCACGGAATCCGCGGTAAACATGAACTGGACGAAGTCGTTGAGACGAGTCTTGTGGCTGCTGCGCTCTGGGACGAGGTGGGGGATAAACTCGACATATCCGCACTCGATCTGAGCGGCGGGCAGCAGCAGCGGCTCTGCATCGCACGAACACTTGCAGTAAAGCCTGACGTGATACTCTTTGATGAGCCGTGCAGCGCACTTGATCCGATATCGACTGCCAAAATCGAGGACCTGATCGGCGAGTTAAAACGCGACTACACGATTGTCATTGTGACACACAACATGCAGCAGGCTGCGAGAGTGTCCGATTACACGGCGTTCTTCCTGCTTGGCGAGATGATCGAGCTTGGAAAGACGAAGCAGATCTTTGAAAATCCGGAGAAGAAGAGTACAGAGGATTATATCACAGGTAGGTTTGGATAGGGCGATAGGGAGGGATACAATGGTTCAAGAACAATACCACAAGGAACTTGTAAAGGTACAACAGAAGGTTTTGAGACTTAGCAAACTGGCAAATGCAGCGATCAAAGGCTCGGTTAAGGCACTGCAGGATCATGATGTTGAACAGGCAGAGGCTGTAATAAAAGACGATGCAAGGATTAACGATCTTTCTGCAGAGATTGAGGTCCTCTGCATGCAGCTTCCGGCACTCCAGCAGCCAGTGGATCGGGATCTGCGAATGATCGAGGCTCTGATCAAAGTCAATATCGATATCGAGCGGATAAGTAACCTTGCTGCGGATATCGCAAAGGTTGTAGCTGCAAATGATGATGAGGAACAAATCAAGCCCCTGCTCGACATTCCCCTGATGGCTCATATAACATGCGAGATGCTGGACGACGCACTGTGTGCATTTGGTGAGTCGAACTCCACTTTAGCTTACGATATCGCAAAGCGCGATGATGAGATCGACGCATTGTTTGACCAGCTCAGGCGGGTGTTACTTACATTTATAGTTGAGAATCCGGGAAAGATCGAGAACGCATCACATCTGACGTCTGTGGCACAGTATCTTGAGCAGATCGGAGATCATGTCGGTAATATCTGCGAAAGCGTGGTGTACATGGCAACAGGTGACAGGGTGAAGTTGAACTGAGGTTTGCTATGGATACAAGAAAGGTGCAGGTGACTGGAAAGTCAACATACATCGTCACACTGCCAAAGAAATGGGCTGTCGATTCGGGATTGGTTGCCGGATCACTGGTCAGGATCTCATATCAGGACGATGGGTCGATTGCGATCACGCCGCCCGCATACGATTCTGCCCCTCCCGCGAAGCGATTGGAACTTGAGGGTAAGAGCACGGACGAGATCATGCGGGATATTATAGGTGCGTATGTGATGGG
>DAOURL010000060.1 GCA_030625165.1 Methanosarcinales archaeon
AACTTGTGGTAGGAACCACAAGATTACACAGTCTGCGATCTGCGAAGCAGCGCCGAAGGCAGCAGCGGCGCAGCCATCTCCACAAGATTTCTGTGTTAATCTTGTGTAATCTCGTGGTTTTATATGCGGATATCCACACAATACTCGAGTAAGTACACTCACATCATTCGACGATCCCTGACGGATCTCCGAGACTGAGCATGAGGAGGAGATGATCCTTAAGATGCCTTGTTATCAGGAAATTGTTCCTGACATGCTCTCTTCCGTTCTCTCCGAGTCTCGTGGCAAGTTCCGGGTGCTTCAAGAGATTGGCGATGTGGTACGCTGCTTCCTCTGACGAACTCACAAGATGACCTGTGACCCCATCGATGATCTGCAGCGGGATTCCGCCGGTTGCGCCGCCGACCACTGGCTTTCCCTTCCAGAGTCCCTCCGAAACCACCAGTCCGAACCCTTCTTTCAGCGATTTCTGCATGATCACGTCGGCTGCCCGCTGGAATGCATTGATCTCGATCTCCGTAAACGGCGGAGATCCGATCAGTACGTGGACATCCGGGTCGCCTTCTGCCTTCTTTGCGATTTCGTGATAGACCTTAAGCCCCTCCGGGTCGTCCGATGCAACCCCCCCTGCAAGTATCAACTGGCAGTCGATCCGCTCTTTCACCAGTTTGTATGCATCTATAGTTCCGGGAATGTCCTTTAACCGGTCAAACCGTGATACCTGCACAATGGTCGGTTTATCTCTGGTGATCTCGTATCTGTCAAGCACTTTATCGATCTCGCACTCCGGAAGTTCGATGTTCTTGTCACTCAGCGGATCGATCGACGGCGGCACAAGAAACTTCCTGGTGTGTATATCCGGTCTTGCAAAAAGCGGAGCTGAAAATATAGATGCGTCGTACTTCGAGACAAATTCCTTAAGAAAGTTCCAGACGAGGCGGTCCGGACTTGAAACATCGATGTGGCATCTCCATATCCACGTTCCCCCCTCCTTTGCGCGTATCATGGCTGCTGGCTGGGGATCGTGCATGAACACAAAATCGCCATCGACATCCATCTCCTCCGAATTGATCTCGTTCCAGTGGAGGTACGTCTCGAACATATCCTGTTTCATCTCGAGTCTGCCGACCCGGCTTCCAAGTTCATCCGGCGTACCACGAGATGCATACATGCGGACATCAGTGAGACCGTCCAGACTACCATGAAGCGCATTGTGGAACCTCTTTGTGACCGAAAAGAACTCATCATCCCCTCTTATCACGTTCCATTCCGTTTCAACCCCTAATCCATTAGACAATGGAACCAGACTGGTTAGAATCTCTGCAACACCCCCGCCGGTGTATGTTGCATTGATGTGCTGGACATTGCCTGTGATATTCTCTGCGAGCATCTCCAGGTATTCGAGCGGGCGCCTCCCAACGATGTCCTCGTAATCCCAGATCGATTTCTTGCTCTTTTCGGGATTCCGGGGCGGTATGTTCTGTAATGGTTTCATTGTTACTCCCTCCAAATCGTTTTTGTTTCGTGGCGCTACGGATCACGCTATAGCCACTCCCAATATAAAATATGCAACGTTATCACATATAAACCTATTGGTTTATCATCAAAATTCTGAATGTTATGGTAAATCGCCATGACCAATCTCACCCTGCCGCCTGCACCTTCAACTTCTTCACAGCATCCCTTAGCTTGATCGCCCGCTCAAAGTCCAGTGCCTCAGCAGCCGCCTGCATCTCTGCTTCGAGTTCGATTATGAGATTCGGGATCTCTGATTTTGGCAGGTGCTTTGTGTCTGTGAGATCGACCTCCTTCTCCCGGATCGGCTTCTTGATCGTTTGCGGGGTGATGTTATGCTCCCTGTTATAAGCGATCTGGAGGTTTCGCCTCCGCTCGGTCTCAGAGATGGCTCTTTTGATCGAGTCGGTCATCTTGTCAGCGTAGAGAACCACCCTTGACTTCACGTTTCTGGCTGCCCTGCCTATGGTCTGGATGAGACTTTTCGTATCGCGTAAGAAACCTTCCTTGTCAGCGTCGAGGATGCCAATAAACCCGACCTCAGGGATATCGAGCCCCTCCCGCAGGAGATTGATGCCGACAAGGACATCGAACTTGCCAAGTCGGAGCTGGCGGATGATCTCGGTCCGCTCGATCGTGTTGATATCAGAATGGAGATACCGTGTCCGGACGCCTTTGTGGGCGAGGTACTCGGTCAGTTCCTCTGCAAGTCTCTTCGTAAGCGTCGTGATAAGGACACGATCTCCCTGCTTGATGGTCTTCTCGATTTCACTGAGCACGTCAGCCGCCTGCCCCTCGATCGGGCGCACCTCCACGTGCGGATCGACAAGACCTGTCGGGCGGATGATCTGCTCGACTGCCTGCCCTGATCTCTCAAGTTCATACGCACCGGGTGTCGCCGAGACAAAGATGACGTTTTGCATGTACCCTGCAAACTCATCGAACCGCAGGGGGCGGTTGTCGAGTGCCGACGGAAGCCGAAACCCGTAATCGACAAGCGTCTTCTTTCGGGAATAGTCACCCTTGTACATCCCGTGAATTTGCGGGATCATCTGGTGGCTCTCATCGATCATCATCAGGAAACCCTCCGGAAAGTAATCGAGCAGGCAGTACGGCTTATCTCCAGCTTCTCTCCTGTCGAAGTGGCGCGAGTAGTTCTCGATTCCCTTGCACGAGCCAGTCTCCTCGATCATCTCGATGTCATAGAGTGTCCGCTGCTTGAGCCGGTGCGATTCAAACATCCCCATCGACGGCAGCACAGAATCGAGTTCCTCAAGGATGGATGCGATCGCCCGCGCCTTCTCCTCTTCAGGTATGACGAAGTGCCGCGCAGGATAGACATGGAAGTAGTCCATCTCCTCGATCTTCCTGCCTGTTATCTTCTCTATCTCCGTGATCCGGTCGATCTCGTCCCCGAACATCTCGATTCTGACGATGTCATTGAAATACATCGGGATGATATCGATCGTGTCCCCTTTCACCCTGAACCGACCAGGCGCAAGTTCGGTGTCGTTTCTCTCGAACTGGATATCGATCAGTTGCGAGAGGATCTCGTTTCTGCAAATCCTGTCGTGCACGTTTAATTCAAGTCCCATCTTCTGGAAGTTCTCAGGATTGCCAAGACCGTAGATGCATGAGACCGAAGCGACGACGATCACATCGTCCCGCGAGAGCAGGGACGCGGTGGTAGATAGGCGCATCTGCTCGATTTTGGGGTTTATCTGGGCGTCCTTCTCGATGTACTGGTCTTTTTTTGGGATATAGGATTCGGGCTGGTAATAATCGTAATACGAGACGAAATATTCAACCCTGTTTTCAGGGAAGAACTCCTTAAACTCGTTGTAGAGTTGGGCTGCAAGCGTCTTGTTGTGGGCGATGACGAGGGTTGGCTTCTGGATTTTGTCGATGACGTTTGCAATCGTAAACGTCTTTCCCGAACCAGTGACGCCAAGGAGTGTCTGGAACTGGCTGCCGTTTTTGAGTCCCGAAACGAGGCTCTCGATTGCATCGGGCTGCGAGCCCATGGGCGCGAAATCGGAGACGAGATGAAACTCTGGCATGTCAGTATCTTCCCTGTTTGCTGTTGGTCGGATGTAACTTTCCTTGATGCTCCACGATCCTTAAATGAATCTTTCCCGCCCCCCTCCATCCCACGAACTCCTGCGATAGATCACAAAGGTAAAATACTGCTGCGGACATAGTGATGTTGAAGATGTCAAAGTTGATCGCCACAAAGAAAAGAATTGCAGTGCTCGCAGCGGCAATCATTCTTGTGAGTTCGCTGACAGCATACGCGCTCCTTGCAACGAGCCATACCACTTACAAGACCAAAGATAACTTCTGTACCAAATGTCATGCCGACGTGGCTACAAACGTATCTGCTGGCATCCACGATCCTGCAAACTGCATCTGCCACGGATACCTCACCAACAGCACACACGACATAAACCTAAAGCATAACCTTACAAAGGATATCTACTGCACCAACTGCCACAGCGATTCCAACGAAACCGGCGACATACCGATCCAGGTAAGCCCCTACATAAGCGGCAGGAACCAGACCGCGCACTATCTGATCAAGGATAACAAGACCGCTATCTACGATCATGCAAGAAATTATCTGAGCGGAGGGTGATACGGATGAACAAGATCACACTGCTCACAATCGCAATGGTATCGCTTGCATTATTCGTGCTGCCGAATACGATATCGATGTTTGTGGGGCAGCACACATTCGAAGCGGGTGTGCAGTGCCAGAAATGCCATGTGGCAGAATATTGCGAACTCGACGAAGCGACCACGATAGATGTTCACAAACGGGCAGCGAATAACACGAACTACACCACGTTCCTCTCTGTGGGCGGGATCAAGTATTATCCATCGAATTCAACGATCTCAACGATCAATAACAATAAATGGATATGGAACGGGGCGTGGGACAGTGGAAACGGTACGTGGGAGAACGGCAGCGAACATAAACTGGTTTCTCTCGATTTCAACGGCGACGGCGAGATCGATGGGGCAGAGCTATGCCATCTCTGCCACAACGCATCGCTCTTCGGTATCGAGGGGGGACATGCGGTTACTGTGCGGGTCTGTGATGATGACCGCTGTCACGGGAACCGGAACCACTCGTATCTGGGAGATGCGGCAGACCTGTTTGCCAATCCTGCGAACGTCACGTATGTGGTAACCGCAGGATACAATCTCAGCAGGGGAAACGTCCACCAGTCGTTCTATCTCAACCTGTCCAACCAATCATCCACATACCCTGCCGGATATCCGTTCGGACATGCGAGCGGCAATGCTTACGGAATTGCACTATCGAGAGGGCACTGGACATGTATCGCCTGCCACTCCGATGTCGGGACCGATGTGACCTTAAATCCACATCCGGTGTATAACCACAGCGATGCGGACGCACCGCAGCGGAGATACTGGTAAGACGTCGCAACAAAATAACCCGGGTCACTAGATCACGGAGAGTTGTTTTTTGTGGCGGTGTCAGAGTCGCGATGACTTAATCCAGATTCGTGGAACTCGTTTAAACGTGAGCATTCGTGTTTAAGAATGCTGTTTGGTATAGGACATTTCCAGACCAGAAGGATGACAAGTCTCCGAAAAGTTCTCACGAGTTTAAGTAACCTTTAAGTGGCTACGTCCCAAACGTCTGTATAGAGGATGAGAGTTGAGTGAATGTGGTGCGTACAATGGTAACAACGTTGGCAACCGGTTTATGTAGCGGCGAAAACGGTGCTCTGGCAGCTAAAGACGCGGTTTTGCAGGCAAAAGAGAAATTAGGCAGAGCCCGAGTCGATCTTTCAATCGTATACTCTTCGAGCGAGTGCGATTATCAGGAAGTCGTAGATGCGGTAAGAGAAGCCACCGGTAATGCGCCTTTGATCGGAGCCTCCTCAGCCGGAGAGTTTACTGAATGTGCGGTTGAGAAGGGAAGCGTAGCTGTGGGCTTGCTATCTTCAGATGACATCAAGGTCTTCACCGCACTTTCCGAAGGCGTAAAGGAAGACCCGGAAGCCGCAATAAAGGAAGTTATAGCAAAGCTGCCTGATAGGGTGAAGGGGTACCCCAACCTGACCGCCATTCTCATTGCCGATGGTTTATCAGGGGTGGGCGAAAGGGTTGCGCTACTGGCGTCGTATCTCTTTGGCAGGGGACTGAAGATCGTCGGGGGCATGGCTGGTGACGATTTCAAGATGGAGAAGACCTTTGTCTTCTCTGACGATGACGTCCGTACCGGTGCAATTGGTGTCTGCCTTCTTGCCTCGAAAATGCCTCTCTTTACCGGCATAAAACACGGACATACCCCTGTAAGTAGAGAACTGAAAGCAACAAGGACTGAAGGTAATGTGCTTTATGAAATAAATAACATGCCCGCATGGGAGGCATGGAAGGAAGAGACAGCAGAAACTGCAAGAAAAGCGGGTATCGATGTGAGGCAGCTCAAGACGCCTGCGGAGATTGCGCAGTTCTGCGCCAATTCCCAGCTCGGTCTGGCAACCGAGAATGAGGGTGAGTATAAGATAAGATGGCCTGTAAGCGCAAACGAAGACGGCTCTCTCAATTTCGCCTGTGATATCGCGGAGGGTGCAATCTTCCGTATCATGGACGGTAGTAATCTGGAAGACCAGATCAACGCCGCAGAGGGGGCTGCCATGATGGCAAAACGATCGGCAGAGGATGCAGGGTACTCGGAATTTTCCGGAATCCTTGTCTTTGACTGTGCGCACAGGCAGTTGATGCTGGGGGACCGGTTTTCCGAGAGTGTGGATCGCTTCAAGAAGGTCCTGCCAGGCGTTCCCCTGCTTGGCTGGGAGACTTATGGCGAGATCCGTCTGGAACCAAGGCAGTTCAGCGGCTTTCACAATACCACGGCTGTTGTCCTGCTTCTGCCAAAAGGCGGAAATGCGACATGAGGTGAATATGTGCGATGAGGACTGCGAAGAGTGATCTGACCAGGATGTATGCCCAGAGTATCGGCATAGAAGCAGCCAGAGAACTGATCGCTAAAAAGATAGACGCTGCCGCACTGGAAGATAAGGAGAGCTACATAGAGGAAGAGATAATCAGGATATGCAACGAACTGTTAAAGGAAGGTGGCTTGACCGGGATCGTTGCGCAGACCTTCCTGATTCAACTGGAGTACAGGAAGTCTGAAGAGCAGAGATTGCTGCTCGACAACATAGATACGCAGATCTGGTATCTGGCAGATATAGAGACGTATGGTGCCGTAAACAAAGCCCACGCGGAATTTTTCGGGGCGGATAAGGAGGATCTGGAAGGTAGCAATCTACGCGACATTCTCAGCAGAGAAGAATCCGAAATCTGTATCAATGGTAACAGGGACGTATTCGAGAAGAAAAAACAGATGCGAATCGAGGAGTGGATCAAGAACGGCAGAGGGGAGATGCGCTTACTATCCATCACGAAGACGCCGAAACTCAACGATGATGGCGATGTCGAATATGTGATCTGTGCAGCAGAAGACATTACAAAGCGCAATCTTGCCGAGGAGCAGATCACGCGCTTAAATAGCGTTCTTAGAGCCATAAGGAATGTAAACGAATTGCTCGTGACAGAGAAGGACCGGGGGCAGCTCCTCCGGAAATCCTGCGATGCCCTCATAGACGCACGGGGCTATGATGCTGTATGGCTCAGTTTATTTGAGGATGGTAAGAGATTTGGCGAGGTTGTGGGATCCGGTTTTCCAGAGGATGTCTCGCGCTTTAGCAGACGTATGGTAAGCGGGGATAATCCTCCTTGCATCAGGGACGCGCTCGCCTCGGAAGAGACTGTTTTGGTCATGGATAAATCAAGGGAATGTGAAGACTGTTTCTTTAAAGACGCGTGTCGCGGAAGGGAGGTTACGATCCTACATGTAGAACATGCAGGCAGGTTCTTCGGGCTGCTTGCCGTACTGCTCGCACCGGATGTTGCAGTAGATGATGAAGAGAAGAGTCTTCTTGCAGAGGTGGCTTCCGATATAGCGATCGGTCTCCATGACATAGAGATAATGGGGATTTTACGCGAGAGGGAACAGATCGTTCGGAAGCAGAACGAGATGCTCATGGAACTTGCGAAATGTAAGGAGTTGTACAGTGGCGATCTGGCTGACTCGCTCCAGGTCATCACGGAAGCCACAGCCCACGCGGTCGAGGTCGAGCGGGTAAGTCTGTGGCTATATGAGGCGGGTCACTCAACGATTCGCTGCGTCGATCTGTATACTGTGAGCACCGATAGCCACTCAGAAGGCATGGTGCTTGCCGCGGCAGACTATCCATCCTATTTCAAGGCACTGGAAGAAGGCGCGTTTATTGCTGCGCATGATGCCCATAATGATCCCCGAACTAAGGAATTTTTCGAATCATATCTTTCCCCGCTCGGCATCGCATCGCTGCTGGATGTTCCGATCCGGATGAAAGGGGAAGTGGTAGGGGTCGTCTGTTACGAGCATGTTGGACCGGCACGCAAGTGGACTATGGAAGAGGAGAATTTTGCCCGCTCTCCTGCAGACTATGTCTCGCTGGCGATGGAAGCTGACGAGCGAAGAAGGGCAGAGGAAGCATTGAGACATGCCACTCTCTCGCTGCAAGAACATGTGTGGCTGCTGGAAGAGTCGAATAAGAGGGCAGAAGAAGCTTCCCGTTTGAGAGAATACTTCTTAAAAGAGACGTCACACCGGATCATCACACCTGTGACGATCGTTGGGGGCTACTCAAAATGGTTGCTCAGGTCCAACAATCTTAACAAGGATCAGAAAGAGAAAATCCGGACGATATGCGAGAGAAATGAGGAAGTCCAGACGCTTGTTAAGGATGCGCTTGAGGAAAAGTATTTAGCGGACATAAAATAAGGAGGTGCTTGATAGAATGGACTATAGTATCTTGCTCGTGGATGATGAGGCAGATATTCATGAATTGATGTCCCTGTTTCTGGAGATGGATGAGGGGCACACGTTTATCATGGATTCTGCTGAGGATGGTAGGGCCGGAGTTGAAATGTACAGTAAACTCTCACAGGAAGGGCGAAAACCCGATATCGTGCTGATGGACCTTAGAATGCCTGTGATGGGCGGCGTTGAAGCCACCGGACAGATACTCGATAGCGACCCGGGAGCAAACATCTACCTTTTCACCGCATACACCAAGACCGAGGTGGAGACGGATGCGCTCGAAGCAGGAGCAAAAGGGACGCTTAACAAAAGCACGGACTGGAACCAGACCGTGGGGGCAATCGTAGATATTCTGGAGTCGTCGTGATCGTCTGGTCAGGCACGGGCAAACCGTGGACGTCGCACCACCAGCTAAATCGACACCCCTCTTGGGTTGAGATCCATCTCTTCGAAACTCTATTCTCCTTGTACGCTCACTCCAGATCCCGGTGATACGCCTGCAGCGAATTCACCGTGATCTCGCTCCTGATAGCAGCACAAATCCCCTCGACCGTTGCCACAACTGCCTCTGCTGAAGTGATATACGGAATCCTGTGCTTTATCGCAGCCTTCCGGATGTAGCTGTCATCCTCCTTCCCTTTCCGCCCGACCGGCACATTAAACACAAGCTGGATCTTCCGGTTCTCAATAGCATCCACGATATTAGGTCGTCCTTCATGAAGCTTCAGCACCAGTTCACATGGCACACCCGCACCATCAAGGAACTCCTTTGTCCCGCGGGTCGCATATACCGTAAACCCGAGCTCAGCGAGTTTCCGCACCGCATCCGCCACTTTATCCCTCGCCCATTCAGGAACGGTTACGAGAACTCCCCCCTCCTTCGGATCTGTCGGAAGCGGTGTCCCTGTTGCGTCTTGTGCCTTAAAAAACGCCATCCCAAAGTTATCCGCGATTCCCATCACCTCGCCTGTCGCCCGCATCTCAGGTCCGAGCACAGGATCGACCTCCGGGAACATGTTAAACGGGAATACTGCTTCTTTCACTGCCACATGCGGGAGATCATACTCTTTGAGTTCCGGAAAGTCAGATATCTTCTTTCCAAGCGCAATGATCTGTGTTGCGATGTTTGCAATCGGAATTCCTGTTACCTTACTCACAAACGGAACGGTGCGTGATGCACGCGGGTTTGCTTCGAGGATGTAGACCACATCATCAGCTATCGCGTACTGGATGTTCATGAGACCGACGACACCAAGCGCTCTTCCCATCTTTGCGGTGTATTCCTTGATTATCCGGATATTCTCATCTGTTATCGTTCTTGAGGGCATCACACATGCGCTGTCGCCTGAGTGAACCCCTGCAAGCTCGATATGTTCCATCACTGCGGCGGTGAATGTGTCTTCGCCGTCTGAGACCGCATCGACCTCGACCTCGGTTGCATTCTCCAGGAACTTGTCGATCAGGATCGGGTGATCAGGCGTCACCTCGACAGCCATTCTCGCGTAGTTGATGAGCATCTCCTTGTCATAGACGACCTCCATGCCGCGTCCGCCAAGAACATACGAAGGTCGCACCATCAGCGGGTAGCCGATCTTCTCGCCTTTCAGAATCGCCTCCTCAAACGACCGTGCGATATCGTTCTCTGGCTGCGGGATATCGAGTTTTATCATCAAATCCTTAAACCGCTCCCGGTCCTCCGCGATATCGATACTCTCAGGAGACGTGCCAAGGATCGTGACGCCCGCATCCTGCAACTCCTTTGCGATGTTTAGCGGTGTCTGTCCACCGAACTGGACGATCGCACCATCTGGCTTTTCCTTTTCGTAGATGCTCAGCACATCCTCGACTGTGAGCGGCTCGAAGTAGAGCTTGTCAGAGGTGTCATAGTCGGTTGACACAGTTTCCGGATTGCAATTTACCATTATCGTCTTTATTCCCGCGTCGCGGAGTGCAAAGGTAGTGTGAACGCACGTATAATCAAACTCGATCCCCTGACCGATCCGGTTCGGTCCGCCGCCAAGGATCAGTATCTTCTTCCCCTCCACGAGGTCGTTTTGGTCATCCCCGTTGTATGTGGAGTAGTAGTACGCGCCGTCCGCACCGCTCACTGGAACCGGCTGGTGACTCTGCACCATACCGAGTGAGAGCCGCTTCGCCCTGATTTCGGTTTCGGATACTCCGAATATCCCGCTTACGTAACGGTCAGAGAAGCCGTTTTTCTTTGCCGCAATAAGCATTTCATCAGAGAGGTCCTTTGATCCTTCCAACTCTCTTTCAAAGTCGGCAAGTTCTTTCATCTGCTGAATAAACCATTTGCCGATCTTTGTTCGCTCGTATCCCTCATCGACAGAAAGTCCTTTCTTAAGCGCCTCGTAAAGCTGGAAGATCCGTTCGCTGCTCGGCGTTCCGATAGCGCCCCTTAGCTCTTCAAGAGACATGCTCTCGAACATCGCAATCCTGCCAGGTCCATATCTCTTGATCTCGAGAGACCGGATCGCCTTCTGGAACGTTTCCTTGAAGTTCTTCCCAATCGACATGACCTCGCCAACAGCCCGCATCTGCGTCCCGAGAACATCGTCCACGCCCTTGAACTTCTCAAACGCCCATCTCGGGAACTTTGCAACGACGTAATCCCCACCTGGCGTGTACTTCTCGAGTGTACCGTCCCTCCAGTATCCGATCTCGTCCATGGTGATCCCTGCCGCAAGCTTTGTCGAGATCAGTGCAATCGGAAACCCTGTCGCCTTCGAGGCAAGCGCGGATGACCTGGACGTTCGCGGGTTGATCTCGATCACCACGAGCCGGTCTGTCTCAAGATCGTGGGCGAACTGGACGTTTGTTCCGCCGATCACGCCGATGCCCTCGACGATCCGGTATGAGTAGTCTTGCATCCGTTTCTGGAGTTTTGGGGGCACGGTTAACATCGGCGCAACGCAGAAGCTGTCGCCGGTGTGAACACCCATCGGGTCGCAGTTCTCGATGAAGCAGACCGTGATCATCTGGTTCTTCGCATCCCGCACAACCTCGAGTTCGAGTTCCTCCCATCCGAGAACCGACTCCTCTATCAAGACCTGCCCTACGAGAGAGGCGGCAATCCCCCTTGCCGCAATCGTTCTGAGCTCTTCCAGGTTATACACAAGCCCGCCACCGGTGCCGCCCATCGTGTACGCAGGTCTCACAACCACCGGGTATCCGAGCTTCTCTGCGATCTTCTCGGCTTCTTCTACCGTGTACGCAGGCTCACTCTCCGGCATATCGATTCCCAGCTTATCCATCGTCTCCTTAAAAGCGATACGGTCCTCCCCCCGCTCGATTGCGTCCGGCTGGACTCCGATCACGGTAACGCCGTGTTTTTCAAGAACACCTGCTTTGTAGAGGGCTGCTGAGAGATTCAGCGCGGTCTGTCCGCCGAGGTTTGGCAGCAGCCCATCAGGCTTCTCCTTTTCGATGATTCTCTCAAGATTTGCGAACGTTAATGGCTCGATGTAGGTGATGTCTGCCATCCCCGGGTCTGTCATGATGGTTGCAGGGTTTGAGTTCACGAGAACGATCTCATAACCCTCCTCTCGCAGAGCCTTGCACGCCTGCGTGCCTGAATAATCGAACTCGCACGCCTGCCCGATGACGATCGGTCCCGATCCGATGATCAGGATCTTGTGTAGGTCTTCTCTCTTTGGCATGATTCTCTCCGAGTTTGGGATTTGGGGCGAGGGTGTAAAAAGGTTGTTCATCAGGGGCTTCGGGACGACTCCGGCAAAGGGTAGCTGCACACATATCGGCCGTTGCAGGTCACGTCATACGCCACAACCGTACATGCTCGGGTAAGTTGTGGTTTTTAGGATTTTAACCATAAGATTACACAAATTTACACTATATTTCTGTGTTAATCTTGGAGATTTTTTTATTATCTTCCGGAATGGGTTTTGGAAAAAAAACCACAGAGAGCACAGAGGACACAGAGAAAACAGCAACTCTCTGTGCCCGGCCTTCGGCGCTGCTTCACAGACCGCGTCCTCTGTGGTTAATCTTCTTCGCCATAATCAGAGTCCGCCCAGAAGAAATTAAAAAGCCACAGGGAAGCCACCAAAGATATTATCACCCCTCTGAAACACCAAAACCACCCATCAGG
>DAOURL010000231.1 GCA_030625165.1 Methanosarcinales archaeon
TTTAACCGCGGAGGGCGCAGAGGAACGCGGAGGAGGCTAAAAACTCTGCGAACCTCTGCGTACTCTGCGGTTATTTTTCTTGACAGAAAGCACAGGATCGCAATCAGGAGACCAATCAGCATACCTGAGTAGTTACGAAAAAAAGAATAACGAAAAAAGAATATGATCGAGGGCACTGTCTAAAAATCCGATTGTTTCACTGGAGTTTTCGATTGTGCCGTTGCAGGGTATCCGGGGCAGAACGCGAAATACATTTATATAACCTCGTTTGAAATATTATTACGGGTCTTCAAACACCGTTAGAGATGGCAGGAGCGAATATGGAGCGTGTACCAACAGGAATCGATGAACTGGACATGAAACTGAGTGGCGGCTACCCGAAGGGCAAGGCGATACTGGTAACAGGTACACCGGGTGCTGGAAAGACAATTTTTGGGATTCACTTCCTCTACAAAGCTTGCATGGACGGTAGGAGGTGCATAGACATCGCAACAGAAGAGTTGCCTGAAGACATCCTCGTGCAGGCAGAGATGCTCGGGCTCGATCTGAGACCGTATCTCGATAACAAACAGCTTGCAATCGAGCGTGTGCTCGAGACGAGGACAGAGAGCACCGAGATGGCGACACAGCTCGGCTTTGGATTCGAGACGACTGAGGTGGACATACTTGAGCGGGCGAAAATGCTATCTGATGATATCGATGTGGTGGTCATCGATAACATAGGCGTCTTCGCACTGGATTTGAACATCAAGGAGTTCAGGGACAAGATCGACGCAATAAATCACATACTAACCGGGAAGGGCTGCACCACACTCATGATCATGGACGATACCGCTTACGAGCTGACCCACGGACTTGCCGAGTATTCGGCTTACGGCTCCATTAAGCTTATGACAAAAGAAAACCCATATACGGGTGTGCGGGAGCGGTATCTGGATATTCCGAAGATGCGTGGTACCGAAATTTCGCTGGAGTTGTCCGTCTTTGATATAACTTCGGAGGGGATCAAACTCCACAAATCAAAACCAAAGACTGAATAAACAAGGGGAGTTTGTAAATGGAACGTGTGCCAACAGGAATTACTGAACTGGACGTGAAACTGAGTGGCGGCTACCCGAAGGGTAAAGGATTACTGGTAACAGGCGTTTCTGGTGCCGGAAAGACTATCTTCGGGCTTCACCTGCTATACAGGTCTTGCGTGGACGGCAAGGAATGCGTGCTGATCGCAACAGAAGAGACGCCTGAAGATATCTTCGTGCAGGCAGAGATGATCGGGCTCGATCTTGCCAAGTATTACGACAACGGGCAACTGATCATCGGACGCGTCTTTGAGAGCCGCTCAAACAAATCCAGACAGGTGTCAAAGTACGGATTCGCGCAGGAAGGGCTCGAGGTCGAACTCTCCCAGCTTGCCGATTACGTACCGGATAGCACGAGTATCGCGGTCATCGACAATATCGGGGTCTTCACGCTTCGTTCGACTGCCCAGGATTTCAGGGACCAGTTCGATGCGCTGAATTTCACCCTCAACAAGAAGGGCTGCACCACCATGTTCATCATGGACGAGTCTGCATATCTAATGACCAATCAGGTTGCCGATTATTCGGCATACGGATCGGTCCGGCTTCTGGTGAAGGAGAACCCATATACTGATAGGGTGGAGCGTTATTTCACCATCCCGAAGATGCGCAGCACAAATGTCATGCCAGACCTTACCGTGTTTGAGATAACGCCGGAGGGCATACGGCTTAAGACGAAGACGGACTGATCCATGTTGTGTGGATATCCGCATATAAAACCACGAGATTACACAAGATTAACACAGAAATCTTGTGGAGATGGCTGCGCCGCTGCTGCCTTCGGCGCTGCTTCGCAGATCGCAGACTGTGTAATCTTGTGGTTCCTACCACAAGTT
>DAOURL010000042.1 GCA_030625165.1 Methanosarcinales archaeon
CTACCGGTTGCAGCCGTATTCCGGATCACCTCCACCACGTTGTCCACATCCCGCTCTGCGACCACGACCTCGATCTTGGTCTTTGGGAGCAGATCAACGCAGTATTCCCGTCCACGCCATTGCTGGACGAGTCCTTTCTGCTGTCCGCGTCCCCTGACCTCAACAACGGTCATGCTCACGAATCCGGCGTCAGCCAGAGCGGATTTCACCTCTTCGAGTTTCATCGGGCGTATTATCGCCTCGACCTTTCTCATTTCGCTCATTTCAGCCATCTTGTTCACCTCTCACCTCATTCGGTTATGTACTCGGGGTATGCCCGTATTCCGTGTTCCGCGATGTCCAGACCTTCAAGCTCCTCTATCTCAGAGACCCGCAGCCCTATGACAACGTCAATCAGCTTGAAGACGATCAAGCCAGCCACGAATGCCCAGATGAATGCTGCGAGTGCGCCCACGACCTGGACTATGAACTGGTTCACGCCGCCATACAATAAGCCTGGTGCACCTGCCGCATACACGGCACCATCAAGGATTCCGTTGCCCATGCCGACTGAGAATATCCCGACTGCGAGAAGTCCCCATGTGCCGCAGTAGCCGTGCACCGCAATCGCACCGACCGGGTCATCGACCTTGAGGACTGCCTCATTAAACATCACACCAGCGTAGACGATCGCGCCTGCAATGACGCCGATCACAATCGCTGCCCAGTTCTCAACCGAGCCGCATGGTGCAGTGATTGCAACAAGCCCTGCAAGGACGCCGTTTGCGGTAAGCGAGGGGTCGGGTTTTCCGGTCTTCATCCACGTGAGGATCATCGCGGCTACAGCGCCAGCAGCAGCTGCAAGGAACGTGTTTGCAACAGCAAGGTTCATGAAGGCGTCGCTGCCGTCAAGGGTTGAGCCGCCGTTGAAACCGAGCCACCCAAGCCAGAGCAGCAATACTCCGAGGAAGCCAAACGTGATGTTGTGACCCGGGATAACCTGGGGCTTTCCGTTCTTGAACTTGCCGAGCCGTGGTCCAAGGATGATCACACCAGCAAGCGCCGCATATCCGCCGATCGAGTGAACAACGCCGCTGCCTGCGAAGTCATGGAAGCTTGCGCCACACATCTGCACAATCCAGCTTCCGTCTCCGGTCAGAAGCGCAAGATCCGCTCCGGACCAGACCCAGTGTCCGTAGACCGGGTAGATGATCGCAACAAGCAGCCCTGTGAATACCAGATACGCCTTGAAGTTGGTCCGCTCTGCCATCGCACCTGAGACGATGGTTGCGCCGGTCGCTGCAAAGACCATCTGGAAGAACCATGCGTTCCAGGTCGAGTTGTCAGCGCCGCTTAAGCAGAACTGGCTGAATCCGAAGATTCCTCCGACACTCTCGCCGTACATGATCGCCCAGCCAACGAGCCAGTAGATCAGAACGCCGAGGCAGATTGTCATCAGGTTCTTCATCAGGATGTTTGCCGTGTTCTTTGCCCGGGTGAACCCGGCTTCAACGAGCGAGAACCCGGCATGCATCAGGAAAACCAGCCCGCCGCAGAGCAAGAGCCAGACAAAGGTCAGGGCTGTTCCGAGGCCGTCAACCGATTCTGTCAATGATTCGATACTCTCTTCTTGTGCCGCTATCGGGGGCGTTAGCGACAGTAGTGCCAGCATCACGAGGATACTGGTCAATAAGTATATTCTATTCTTTTCCATAGATTCATCTCTCCTGTGTTCGCCGTCTCGTATTTTAGGAAGACGGCAGGTTACTGTTGATGTTATAGTATATAAAGTTTACTATACGATAACTTATCGACTCTACTCGACAAAAATCCGACTTTATGTCGAGTACAATGGAAACATATAAGAAGTTAGGCGATGATACACACTCCATGGAGCCCATACGATACCTGCAAGAGGTGAATGAATGGTGGAGAACCGGTGCAGTTGCCCCGGTTTTCTTGCAGCCAAACCGCAGAGGTGAATTCGATGAACTGGTGGGTCTGCTTGATAAAGAGCGTATTACTGCAATCATCGGTCCGCGGCGCGTTGGGAAGACCACGCTCATGTATCAATTGATAGACCATCTCTTACAGAGCGGCATACGAAAAGAGAATATTCTGTTCATATCGATGGATGACCCATTGATCACGATGGTAGTCGATCCCCTCAAAATAATGATGGATGAATATCTTGAAAAGATTATTAAAAAACCAGTGCGGGATATTGAAAGACTGTATATCTTCATCGACGAGATCCACTTTCTGAAGGATTGGAACCTCTGGCTTAAAAGATATTATGACCTAAAATATAATATAAAATTTATAGTCTTAAGTTCAAGCGCAACACATCTGCTGAAATTTTCGAAAGAGTCTCTCGTCGGCAGGATTACCGAGGTAAAGACAATGCCCCTGAATTTCAAGGAATTCGTCAAACTCAAAGGCAGTATCGACTTGTTCAAACCTTATGCAACCAGAGACTTATGTCACATAGACGTGGATGATCTCTTCTTTGAGTTGACCCAATTCCAAAATGAAATTGTATTATACTTCAATGAATATCTGGTGGCTGGTGGTTATCCGGAGTATTTTAAGGAAAATAATATCCGGATATGGCAGGATACCCTCCTAAGCGACGTGATTGAAAAGACTGTATATCGTGATATTGCTGTGCTTTACCAGATAAAAAACCCGCAGTATCTCGAAAAAATCCTGATGTACATCGCACAGAACAACTGCCAGCCTGTATCATTCAATAAAATCGCACAGGCACTTTCAATCAGTACAGACACGATCATAAATCTGATCTATTACCTGGAATCTACCTATCTAATCGGAAGTCTGCCCCTTTATTCAAGAAATGTGAAGAAACAGATAAAATCAAATCGTAAATTCTTTATAATTGATTCGGGACTCCGGAATGCTCTGTTAAGGATCCGTGACATCACCGATGAGAATATCGGGCTGCTGGTAGAATCGGTCATCGATTCGAATCTCATGGCAACAAAAGAGTCCAGGGGATTGCCAGAGATCAGGAATATCTCATATTTCAGGGATAAACAGAAGCACGAGGTGGATATTATTCTGGAAATAAACGGCAGAACTGTGCCGATCGAGGTTAAATACCAGAATCACATCTACGACCATGATTTGAAAATTCTGCTGTATTTTATGGATCTTCACGATCTGGTTTTTGGGGTGGTGATCACAAAGAATCTGTTTGAGCAGAGAGGGGATATTTTATGCATCCCTGCGTGGATGTTTTTGTTAATTTTTAGCAATCAGGCGGCAGATTGACTGATGCGTACATCTTCGTGGTTGACATCTTCGCCGCGAAGACGCCAGACCGCCCAAGAACCCGGGCTATCTCGATTTAATGTCTTCCGCAAACCATGACTCGAGTTCGTCACCGTGGATGAGTTCTTCCAGATCCCCCTCCATGTTGGACGGCTCGACCAGGATTAACCAGCCATCTCCGTACGGGTCTTCTGCAAACAGTTCAAGCTCATCTTCGACATCCTCATTAACCTCGATGACCGTACCCGTAACAGGCATGGTGAGCCCGCCGACCCATTTTGCAGATTCCATCGATCCGAACGCATCGCCTGCCTCAAACTCGTCATCTTCCATCGGAAGATCGATGAACTCAATCGTTCCGACTGCTGTGCCGCCGAATGCGTCCATTCCGACCCTGACGTTCCCGTCATCCTCAACTCTCGCCCAGAGATGGTCTTTCGTGTAATACAGTTCTTCTGGTACTTCATATCCTTCGATTTCCATTATCTTACCTCCTGAACATCTCTCTTCGTGTGCACCTATTTGAATGCCAACCGCATCGCAGCACTGCGGCAGGTCTTCACCATATCTGGTTGGAACCGATTTTATTAAAGACTTACCGACAGCTCTGTCATTGTGGTTTCCTGAATTTACTGCGAGGGGCTGGTCGCATACGCCGATCAAACAGGAAAACCATGATATTCATCACTCCTTCCTCTTCTTCCCCTTCTTCGCAGCCTTTGCCGCCACCTGCTCTGAAAACACATTCAAGAGATTCATCAGCTTCTCGTACTGCGCTGTCTCGATGTGCGAATACCTGATAGGCAACTTAAACGCCTTCGTCTCCTTCTTGAGTCGACTATAAAGCCCCTTCGATCTCGATGTCAGCACCTCATCAGTAGTTCCCTCGATCAGCATCACGCCACCAGCGCCTGACTCAAAAGCATGACCCACGATATCCGCGTCCAGCAGATGAATCGATGGCACCTGAATGAACCTGATCAAAGGCGAATACTGCGTCCTGTTGACACCAGCAAGATCAGCCGCGGCATACGCAGCAGGATCGATATACACGATCACACCCATGCCTGCTGTAAGAATCCCTTCTGCCTGCGCCTTCAACTGCTCCCGCGTATAGTTCGCAATCTCAACAGCTCCTTTCGGGCAGACTGCCGCACAGATGCCACATGCGTTGCACGATAGCGGATCGAGAACAGGCACTGGCTTTCCGCTGTCTCCGTCCGTAATCGCAAGCGCCCCGTACGGACATTCCAGAACACAGGTGCCGCAGCCGTCGCAGGCATCCGAGATCACCGGCTTCTCAGGCGATACCGAGATCGTGCCAATCCCTAAGAACTGGTGGATCTTGTGGGCTGCACCGATGGCTTCTGTCACCGAGTCGTGGATGTCTTTTGGTCCGACAGCGCACCCTGCCACAAAGACGCCCTGATTTAATGTATTCACAGGATCGATCTTGACGTGTTTCTCCTCGATGAATCCGTCGCTGCCTACCGGAACTCCCAGTTGGTCAGCGAGTTCTCGTGACCCCTTCGAAGGGATAAGTGACGGACAGAGCACGACCATGTCAAACTCGGCTTCCCCGATCTCGCCAAGGAATGTGTCCTCGTACCTGACCTGTAATTTATCGCCGAGTGGATTCACCTCAGCCACACGCCCGCGGACAAAGTTAACACCAATTTCCTGCGTATGCTGGTAGAACTCTTCCATCCTTCTTCCTGCCGATCGCATATCGATGTAGAAGATCGTAACGTCCGCATCAGGTTTCATCTTTAAGACGAGCTGCGCCTGTTTCTGCGAATAGATGCAGCAGACCTTTGAGCAATGCTTATTTCCCCGATTGAAGTCGCGGGACCCTACACAGAGAACATACGCAACCCGTTCGGGAAATGTTCCGTCTGCCTTCTGAAGCCTCATACCGGTCTTGCTCTTAGCAGAGACCATCTCCTCAAACTCGATTGCGGTTATGATGTCAGGATGATCGCCATAGTGGTATTCCTCAATTATCGATGGATCGATCGACTCAAACCCTGTCGCAATCGTTATCGCGCCGCAATCCACCTGTATCTCTTCCTCGGTATCGTCAAGCCGGATCGCACCCGCAGAACAAGCCTTCTCACATGCGCCGCACTCGATGCAGAGCTCCCTGTCGATTATGTATGCTTGCGGGATCGCCTGCGCAAACGGCAGGTAGATCGCATACGTCGGGCACTTTGCGGCGCATCTGCCGCAGGACGTGCACGCGATCGTGTCAACGTACCGCGGCAAACGAAGGAGGGTCACGCTGTAATCGCCCACGTTTCCATCGACCGATGCAACCTCTGTCTGGGTGTAGAGCGTGATATGGGGGTGGTTAAAGACCGCAACCATCTTCGGGGTGAGGATGCACTGCGAGCAGTCGAGCGTCGGAAACGTCTTTGAGAGGCCGATCATCTGCCCGCCGATGTAGGGGGCTCTCTCGATTAGAACAACCTCGCGTTCGTCAGCCATCTCAAGCGCAGCCGTAATTCCGGCAATTCCGCCGCCAACAACGAGCACACGGTCTTTGACATCCTTTATGATCGGGTTTAAGGACTCGAGGTTCTGCATCCTGGAGACTGCGCCCTTCACGAGCCCCCTCGCTTTCCGTGTAGCCTCCTCCTGGTCCTCATGCACCCATGAACACTGCTCGCGGATGTTTGTGATCTCAAGAAGCATCGGGTTGATGCCTGCTTTCTCTGCCATCGCACGAAACGTCTCGAGATGAAGCTTCGGAGAACATGAGCCGATCACCACGCGATCTATTAGTCCATTCTTGATATCGCTCTCGATCTGACCCTGTCCCGCACTGCTACAGAGATAATCCTGGACATTTGTGAGTGCAACGTCGTCCATTCCTGATACTTCGTCTGCGATCTCTTCGACATCAACGACATCGCCGATGTTGCCGCCGCATCTACAGAGATATACGCCAATTTTTTCGCTGCTCATCTCTTTCACCGATCCCCTTTCAGTTTCAGGAGAAAATCCTCGTTTGTCACAAGATTCAGGTCGATTCCGAGTTCCTCTGGCAAGTACCCGAATGCAAGCCCCAGAAGCTGGGAATAGTGTAGAACCGGAATATTGTATTCTGTGCCGCGCTTCTCCTCAATCTCGACCTGCCCGCCGTCGAACTGCAGGTGGCAGAACGGACACGCATTCACGATGCAGTCAACGTCCGCATCCCTGATCCGCGATAGTTTGTGCTCCAGCATCTCAAGCGATTTGTCAAGAAGCGCAGACCTGACCCCACCTCCTGCTCCGCAGCATGCCATCTTGTCAGGATAATTGACGCTCTCAGCGCCCGTTGCCTCGACCAGTTCGTCAAAGAATCGAGGGTCTTCCGTGCTCCCGAGCTTTCGTTCCTTTGACGGCTTTACGAGGTGGCATCCGTAGTGTAGGGCGACTCTGAGGTCTAACGGAGACGTCACCATCTCCCTTATCTTTTCAGGTCCTGGCTCGTCGTAGAGCAGTTCAATGATGTGCCTGACATCCACGGTTCCCTTGAATGTCTTACCGATCTTCTCGAGGTGGGCGTTTGTGCTTTTCTTGAGTGCCGGATCATCTTTCAGTTCGTTATTGGCGTCCACGAGAGATCCGTAGCACCCATTGCAGATAGTCAGCACATTGCGCTCCATCTCCTCTGAGATCACTATGTTTCGGCTTGCGAGCGCAAGCCATGTTGCTTTATCAAATGACCGGAAGACGCCCGGCGCAGGACAGCACGACGCGCCGGGTAGGTCAGCGTAATCGATCTCCAGCCGCTCAAGACAGAGTTTTGTGGCTTTCTCGATTCCGGGATACCGGTTCGGAGTGATACAGCCTAAATAGAGCGATAATTTTTCCATAATGGTTCCTCTCACTATTGAGCGCCAGCCACAAGTTTGTCGAATCCGCAGGACTCAAGAAGCGTCTGCACATCGGCAAGTGCATCCGGATATTTGTGAACCGTTTCCGGAAGAGCCTCCATCCCGAGACCCTCTCGCTTCTCCTTTACCGCGTCATTGATCGGCACGGCGTGCCCGTACTCAAGCACCAGCTGGCTGACCCTTCGATGTTCCGGAAGCATGATCCCATCGTGCACCGCGATCGTCCGGATTGCGAGAATCGCATCAGTGATCTTGATCTCACGCGGACATCTCTCCTGACAGGTGTAGCATGTGGTGCACATCCAGAGGTCGGGGTCGTGCAGCACGTCTTTTCCCACACGTGCCTTCCTGACGATCTTTCGCGTGATCATTCCTGTGTAGCGTCCTGACGGGCAGCTTCCGCTGCATGTGCCGCACTGGAGGCACGTGAGTATCTCAATGCCAGCGTCTTTTAATGCGTCTGATATATTTGATTTGTTTGATTGATTCATTGTTATTCGCCATTCACTGCCCGGACTCATTCGCAGCCCCAAGAATTGCATCGACAAAGTCATCTGCACTGGCACCGACCATCACAATCTCGTTCTCATCAAAATATGCGTGAACGATCCGTTCTATATCATCTCGCTCTGTCTTCGCCCCGACAAGCAGCCCCTCCAGGGGATCAAAATCGATATCATTGATCTGCATAAAATCACCGGTGATCCCAACGTCCATTATCGTTCCTTCAGTTACGTACAGCGAAACCCTGATAATTCCCTTCTCAGCAGGATATACGCACGAGGCATTTGAGACGCTGCAGTGCCCCGGTCGCAGGATAAATTTCTTTGACGAGAAGATATCCATCTTTTGCTTCCATATTGCAGTCTCTCCAACGTTCAATCCCTCCTTTACCAGTTTTACGCCCAGTGCCTCTTCAAACCCCTGGATAAGATACTTCCTCAATTCCGCAGGTGGTATCCTCCACCCCAGTTCCTCGATAACGGTTGTTATCCTCTTCTGGACTGACGTTACCCCTTTCTTCTTCAGTTTGGGTGTGGGGATCTTTGCGATCTTTTGGAAAGTTTCCATGTCAAAATCCCAGATAACACTGCCGTATATCAGAAGGGAGTTCTGCCTGCTCATAGCGGTCATCCCGCAGACCTTCTTATCCCCGATATTTATATCATTCACAGGAGCAAAATTCGCATCGAGTCCGAGTTTTTTCAGACCTACAACGACGCCTCGCGACAGTATCTCAAAATTCTTGCCCATATCATCCGAAACCCGTGAATCTCTCCGGTCTATGCAGATGCCCCACGATGTTGCGCCCGGAACCATTAATCCGGCTCCGCCACCGGTCTCCCGCCTCTCAAGTGTTATTCCGAGCCTCTCGCATTCTGCAATGTCGCACTCCTCCTCGCAGCACTGATTCCTGCCCAGAGAAAGCACGTGACCGGGACATTCCTCCAGAAACACGGTATTGGGACTTAACCCCGCAACCATCCCGTCCAAGAGTGTTGAATGTATGGAATTGCACCGTACGACTTCCTTCTCCTTTACCTCAAGATACCGCCATTCTTCCGCCATTCTATTGCCCTCGTCTCTCATCTAATACGCATACAAACTCCCGTACGGTCTGCTCGACACCGGTTGCAGCTTAACAAACGGCTCACTCATGATCTCATCCAGATCAAGCTCGAAGTGCTCACAATACTCCTTGAGATGTTTCGTAAGAACTTTCATATCCTTAGAATCAAGCTGAAGTACGCTCACTTCCTTTCCAAGCGTATATTCATCCACTTCGCCCCTGATATAGATCACGCCGCCGTGCATCCCAGTCCCTAAGTAATTGCCGGCAATCGGCACCCCTTCACCACGGTTCAGTCCGAGCAGTACCAGAATCCCCCCTGCCATGTACTCACCACAGAAATCGCCGGCAACGCCGCCTGCGATTATTATTGGCACCTGTTTCTTGTATTCTTTCGCATGAATGCCGGCTCTGTACCCGACATCGCCTTTGACGTACAGTTTCCCGCCACGCATTCCGTATCCGATGACGTCACCTGCACTTCCGTGCACGATCACCTCACCCGCGTTCATCGTGTTTGCGACACCGTCCTGGGCGTTGGCGTTGACGATGATCGTGGGACCGTTCATGAACATGGCAAGATCGTTTCCGGGAACCCCGTTCACGGTGATCTTGATCTTCTTTTCGATTCCGCTGCCAATGTAGCGCTGTCCGTTTACATTATCCAGAATAAACTCAGTCTCACCCTCTTCCGCTGCATTGCGGATGATCTTGTTCTGTTTTCGGTAGTACAATCCCTTGCAGTCGATTCTCATCACCATCTTCATCACCTCAATCTCCCTACTGCCCGACTCCTGCCGGTTTTACTCCGAGCAATTCCAGAGTCTGGGAATCGAGTCCAATGCCTCGCAGTCGCTCGCGGCTTCCTCGCAGTGATTCGATCGAGTTCACGCCAAGCGAGCCAAGTATCTCCTTAAGTTCAAGGCTCCACGCCGTAAGAAGATTCGTTAGCCGCTCTGCGCCGACCTGTGGATCGAGCCTGCGCACGAGTTCGGGTCTCTGGGTGGCGATGCCCCATGCACAGTTTCCTGTGTAGCATTTCTGGCAGATCCGGCAGCCCAGCGCAACAAGGGCAGCAGTTCCGATGACTACTGCATCAGCACCAAGAGCGATCGCCTTTGCCATATCACCGCTGTTCCGGATTCCTCCGGCGCAGATGATCGATGCGTTGTTCCTGATGCCCTCATCCCGCAGCCGCTGGTCGACCGCGGCGAGCGCCAGTTCGATCGGTATTCCAACGTTGTCCCGTATAACCATCGGTGCAGCCCCTGTTCCGCCGCGGAACCCGTCGATTGTGACGACGTCAGCTCCTGCACGCACAATCCCGCTTGCAATCGCTGCCACGTTGTGGACTGCTGATATCTTGACAGAGACCGGTTTTTCGTAGTCGGTAGCTTCCTTGATCGCATATATGAGTTGCGAGAGGTCTTCGATTGAGTAGATATCGTGATGCGGCGCAGGCGAGATTGCATCAGACCCGACAGGAATCATCCTCGTCTTTGATATGTCCTCGTCCACCTTCTCGCCGGGGAGGTGCCCGCCTATACCCGGCTTTGCGCCCTGCCCGATCTTGATCTCGACCATCGCGGAGGTGTTTAAGTATTCGCTGTGCACACCGAACCTGCCTGATGCGACCTGAACGATGATATTTCCTGAGTATGGGTACAGTTCCCTGTGAAGTCCGCCTTCGCCGGTGTTCATGAGCGTGCCGGATCTCGCTGCAGCCATCGCAAGCGACCTGTGCACGCTCAGGCTCACCGCACCATACGACATCGCCCCAAAGACGATCGGCACATCCAGTCTGACCTGCGGCTCTATCTCAGTTGCAAGGTCTATCTCACCATCCTCGCTCTCCACGAACTCAAGACGATCCGGTTTTCGCCCGAGGAATGTCCTGAGTTCCATTGGCTCACGGAGCGGGTCAATCGACGGGTTTGTGACCTGACACGCATCTACGAGCAGGTGATCCCATAGAATGGGGTAGTCTCTGGGGTTACCCATCCCTGTGAGGAGAATTCCGCCGGTCTCAGCTTGCTTTAAGATGTTCTGCCGGGTCTCAGGCGACCAGTTTGCATTTTCCTTGTAAGCCAGTTCGTTCTTGGTGATCGTTATCGCGTGTTCAGGGCAGAATGTGACACACCGCTGGCATGCCACGCACAACTTGTGTTCCGGAACCACCCTGTCCGTGAAATGCATGCATCCGAAGCTGCAGTTCATAACGCATCGCTTGCACCGCCTGCACATGTTGTAGTCGATCTTTACGATGAATTCGGGAGGTAACTCGGATGTCATCTATGCCACCCCCTCATCCAACTCGCCTATGACCGGTGTTCCTGCTCTCGGACTCCACACCTCGTCCAGATCAGGCGCAATCTCTCTTATCGCCGATTCCTCTGACGACATGTAGAGCATATCATCCTTCCGGGCACAGGTCATGGGTCTTAACTTGATGCGGTCGTTGAACCCGACCATGCCGCGGCTGTGCCCGAGAATGATGCTGAACGGACCGTTTAGGAGTGCGCCGCCATAGACCTGCCGGAGCGCGGTTGCAATCCGGCGCTCACGATCAGGCATCCTGTCAATATCCTCCCAGAAGGGCGATGCAAGTACTTTTGCAGCCAGTTCAATCGGCAGCTTATGCCTGCGTACAAGCAGGTCAAAGAGGTATGCCACAACCTCGGTATCGGTCCGGAGTTCCATCCGGTATCCGAACGGCTCAAGGTACCGCTTGTTGATCCCGTAGGATGATATCTCGCCGTTGTGGACAATTGACCAGTCAAGAAGGCAGAACGGGTGCGCTCCGCCCCACCATCCCGGCGTGTTCGTTGGGAATCTGCCATGTGCGGTCCAGATGTATGCTTTGTACTCATCAAGCTTGTAAAAGACCCCGATGTCCTCAGGATACCCAACACCCTTGAAGGCTCCCATGTTCTTGCCGGACGACGCAACAAAAGCACCCTCGACCTCCGAATTGATCTCCATCACCTGCCCAACAACGTACTCACGATCTGATACAAACCTCGTCTTAGCCTCCGGAACATCCATGAAATAACGCCACAGAATGGGAGGGTCTGTGATCGGCTGCACCCCCTCTTCTTCATATCTTCCTGCGGTTACTCCTTCATAAGCGCCACCAGGCCGCGTCGGCATCTCCTCATCACGGACGATGTCGAACATGTCCTTTAAGTATTCCTCGCAACGCTCCTTTGCCGCAATATTGTCAAACATTATATGGAAAGCATACAGGTCAGAATACCTCGGATATATCCCGTACGCTGCAAAACCGCCTCCAAGACCGTTTGCGCGGTCATGCATAAGTGTAATTGACTTGATAATCGCATTTCCGTCCTGCCTTCTTCCTGACTCGCTCATAATGCCGGAGACGGAACATCCGGACGGAATATAACAGTTACATCTCATTTTACCATACCTGCCTCTTGATTTTCTTCTCGATCTTCTTCATTTCCTTCATCTTCTTCATTTCCTTTATTTTCCAGATCTCGCGCTCTGATGATCGCAATCAAACCTTTCAGCTCGTCTGAACCGCTCTTCGGGGGCTCCGGGAGTTTCAGTTTCTTGCGCATTGCGGTTGGCTCGCCCAGCTTTCCAGTGTCCAGAAAGAGCGCAAGCCCTCCTTTGAAACCCTCGGGAGCCATACCGCGGTCGCTTGCAAGGCTCTTCAGACGGTCAAAGACCTTTAACATGCCGAACTTCTGCGGACAGAGTTCATAACAGGTGTAGCAGTTTGTGCAGTACCAGATATCAGGAGACGCAACTACCTCATCCAGCTTGCCATGTAGAACATCGCCGATTATCCGGTTCGGCTCAAACCGCGGAACCGATTTCGTGACAGGACAGTCGTTGACACAAGCAGCACAATCGTAGCAACGCCGCAGATCCGCGAGATTGAAATACTCCCTCGCACTCGCGAGGTGTCCTGCGCGCTCATGCCATTTTTCGATGAACGAATCCGTCTCGACCCGGTGCATATTCATGCCAAGTTCGGAAGGCTCAAATCCGAATGCAATCCCCACCAGTTCCGTGAAATATACAACAGGTATATGCAACCGCTCACCGCTCTTCTCCATTAAGTACTGCTTCGAATCAAACTGGGTGAAGCAGGCAGGACACATCATTGTCATGGCATCGGAAATATCCTGAACCTCAAGAATCTTCTCGCGAGCCAGTGCGATTGCGTCTGATGGATCCTCTGTGTTGGAAAGATCGTTTCCGCAGCAGAGCATCTTTGTACGATAATCCACACTCCGAGCGCCCAGCGCCTCGACGAGAATATCGAACTTCGTTGGCTCATTCGGGTCATCAAAATGTATCGCAGAACTCGGGCGGACTAGATGACATCCGTAGTGGACCGCAATATCCATCCCGTCAAGCGGTCTTGTTACGTGTTTTTTTATCGCGTCTGTGCCGATGTCGTCATGCAATACTTCGATTAAGTGTTTTATCTCTGTATTTCCCCTGTACTCGAGCCCCGCACTTGCGAGCAGTTCGTTTACAGCTCCCCTGAGTTTGGTGTTCAGGTTAAGCTCGGCTGCTGCCGATTTTAATGTGCCGTAACAGCCATTGCACGGCGTTACAAGATCCATGCCCATCTCCTCCACCAGAGCGAGGTTTCTTGCTGCTGTGACATACCATGCAAACTCGTCTCCTATCTTGACCAGCTTCGTGGGGCAACATGTGGTGCCCTCGATCTCATGAAGTCTGATATCAAGCGTGTCTGCGACGAGTCTAACTGATTTCTCCATGAACGGGAACCGTGCCTGGATGGTACATCCCCAGAATACTGCGTAATCGGTCATTTGATCTCGTGCTCCTTTCCCTTTTCTGTTGTGTTTGGTAGTGGGGGTTTATCGATCTTTGGGTGGGGCGTGTCGTGTTCTGGCATGGGGTAACCATCTAACGACCTTCTGGTATATAAGCTTAATGAATGGGGTGATCCTTCCGAACCCATACACAGAGGTCGTTAAGTTTAAATATCACGACGATCGATAAAATTAATAACCCATGCACATGGGATTTGTAACCTAAGTGCCGGGGTTTAGTGACTTTAAAAATTGGGAAGTGTAGAAATGGATGAAATAGCGTCTTTAGATATGAGAGGTTTGACACTGGACGAAAGGAAGGAATTATTGAGATGGTATGTGACCGAATTCAAAAAAATTAAAACCGAATCAGAAATAGAGAATATGATTGAGAGACATAAACTTTTAGAAGAGGTCGAACAAAATCATCCAGAAATTTTTGAAGATGACGAAGAGTTTGTAGAAGAGTATGTCCCAGATCCAAAGATAAACATCAAGACGACAAGCAGACCATCGGCAAACGAATATGCGCAAATCAGCGGCACATTAAGAGATATTACAGATGAAACTCTAGAAAGATTTGTAAACGCGATCAAAGAAGCGAAAAAATCTATAGTTGAGTGAAATACGATTTAAGGTGTGCGAATATATAAAACAGAAAGCAGCGCATATACGAAGAGTATCGGCTGGTGCTGTTGCCGGAAGCATATAAATAAAAAAAATTACGGGTCTGCGCCGCTTTCTTACAGGGCGCAGACATAAAACACCTACAATCTACATCACAGGCAGAAACTTCTCGATCTCGTAAGGCGTGACCTGTATCCGGTAATCGTCCCATTCCTGTTTCTTAAGCGAGATGAACCGCTCAAAGGTGTGGTCTCCGAGTGCCCGCCGCACAAGATCGCTCTTCTCGGTCTCGAGAATCGCCTCACCCAGACTTGCGGGCAGCGATTCGACACCAAGTTTCTTCCGCTCGGTTTCACTCATCTTGTAGATGTTCTGCTCAAGCGGCGCTGGCAGTTCGTATCCTTTCTCGACGCCCTCAAGTCCTGCTGCAAGCATCACCGCAAATGTCAGGTACGGGTTGCAGACCGGGTCTGCTGCACGGTATTCCATCCGTGTTGCAAGCTCCTTTCCTGGCTGGTACATCGGCACCCTTATGAGCGCTGATCTGTTCCTGCGTGCCCATGCGATATAGACTGGCGCCTCAAACCCGGGAACGAGTCGCTTGTACGAGTTCACACTCTGGGCAAAGACAGAGCAGATCTCTCTTGAATGGTGGAGCAATCCTGCGATGTAGCTCTGCGCAAGGTCCGAGAGATCGTATTCACATTCCGCGTCGAAGAATGCGTTACGATCGCCCTTAAATAGCGACTGGTGCGTGTGCATGCCTGATCCGTTCTCTCCGAAGATCGGTTTTGGCATGAACGTTGCATAGACTCCGAAGTTTCTGGCAATCTCCTTTGCGACAAGCTTATACGTCATCACATTGTCTGCCATGGCGAGAGCCTCGGAGTATCTGAGATCGATCTCGTGCTGGGAGGGCGCAACCTCGTGGTGGCTATACTCCACCCGAATCCCCATCTTCTCAAGCGCAAACACAGTCTCTCTCCTGTAATCGGTCGCAAGGTCAAGCGGTGTTAAGTCAAAGTACCCGCCCTTGTCAAGGACTTCCGGGGCATCCGAGTCCTTGAAGTAGAAGAATTCGAGTTCGGGTCCAACAAACATCTCAAGCCCCATCTTCTTCGCCCGCTCAAGGTTTCTCTTGAGAACGTACCTCGGATCGCCCTCGTACGGCTTCCTGTCAGGGGTCAGCACATCCACAAACATCCGTGCGGTTGCGTCATCCGTAGGTCTCCATGGAAGGATCTGGAAGGTCGATGTATCTGGCATCGCAACCATATCACTCTCCTCGATGTCCTGATACCCTGCAATCGACGAGCCGTCAAAGCCCATCCCGTCAGTGAGCGCGTTTTCGAGTTCCGCTTTCGTGATCGCAAAACTCTTCAGAACTCCCATAATATCTGTGAACCACAGCCGGATGAATTTTACATTCTGCTCCTCGACTGCGGCGATTACATCGTCTTTTGTCATAGTCATATTATCACCTGTCATCGGTTAAGTAACCACTATCCACTTACCGTGTTTTCATATATAACTGTTGTGGTCAAATGCGATCGGACCCGAAATGTGAGCAGGTGAATAGTGCACCAGTGGGGCTTATGGGTCAGTTTCCCACCATCACCGGAGGAATTGGAAGGGGACTCGCAATTGTTTTCAAATCCCCTTT
>DAOURL010000208.1 GCA_030625165.1 Methanosarcinales archaeon
GACATCACCTGATCCGTCTTCATCAGCATTCGACAGCAGGATCTTATCGATCGTCTTCGATGGTGACGGGACTGGCACGTCCTCATCGTCCGTAACCGGATCGGTCTGATCGCTGTCACCAGTACCGGTGTTGTTATGGTCGTACCCAGATCGCCAGACTGTACCACGTAGTCCAGTGTACCTGTCTCATTGTCACCCACCGCTAGTAAGCCCACGCCGTCGCCTGTAACATCAGATAAGGTTACAGTACCCAGCAGGTCGTCGTTGACTGTCACATTGGTCAGATCCACATTACCGGTATTATTCACTGTGTATGTGTACCGGATCGTGTCACCCGCAGATATGTCACCCGAGCCATCTGCATCATCAATCCACTCGTATGTCTTGTTTATGGTCATTGACGGTGCTGGCACAAAGACCAACACGTTAGTGAAATTACAGGTAACTATCTCGCCCGGATCCAGTTCGATGGCATCAGGGTCGCTACCATCACTGCATGTGGCGATCAGTTCCCAGTGGTCAGGCAAGAATTCAGTAACATTATAAGTGCCATTTTTCAAGCCTTGACTCTCATACGTATCCTGATCGGTCAGGTTGAAGGAGACATCCGTATTGTTGGGGCCAGTTAAGGTGAAATTGAAGCTTTGCGGATCTCCTGGTGGCTCGGTCACCTTGTTAACGATGATCTGTCCTAAGACTATGATGTTCCCAATTTGGACTGGCTCACATCTACACTTTGACTTCGTACCCGGAAGGGTGCCGTTTATACAAGTGCAACTGGCATTTTTTTTCCCATCAGACCTCTTGTTATCCCAGGACACGCAGGTACCGACATCGGCAATACCATCGCCATCTGAGTCTTGAGCTATGATGGTAATCTCAGTCAGGTTTCTATAAGTCGTCACGTTTTTTTCCAGGTCGCCACATGTATCGTTAATGTCTTCCTCGTATTCCGCGTTATAGAACGGTCCGTTCATCGGGTCATAGATGCAAGTGGGGGAATCATTTCTGGGGCAGAGCGGGGGGAGCAAAAATTCCCGGAAGCAACTACCGTTCTTGGCATCGCCACCATCCAATGCCACGAAAAAACCTATGTCGTAGCGTTCATTTGCAGTCGCTATCAACTCGGCTTGTAACGTGACATTTATGTATTCGCCTGCTATAACCGATGTTGGCCCTTCAATAACATTGTATTTGGCGACACGAACGTCATTGGCAGTACACACGAGACCGTCAAGAGGAGATACATCATCCATACAGTTACCGGCAAGTGCTCCAGGCGCAAGCACGCTTAACATCAGTAATAGCGCCAGAGGTACTCCAGGTTTTCTTTGCTTGGGTCTCTGATCTGTGTTCGTCGTATTGTTCGTTGTTGTGGCACGAGCCATTCCCAGCATTACAGCCAGTAGTAGCGCGGTTAACTGCCACAATTTTCTTAGTGTTTTCATTGTTGATACCTCCGTAATATCTGTTCGATCGCAGTTTGATTCTCCAAATTCACCCGATTATCTGATTATACCGCATTTACGGATCATCCACAAATTACAGGTATATATTTCAGTGGGTTCTCACAGGGGTCGTGGCTTTTCCATGGCGGGTGTACATGATCAACATCGTATCGACGATGCCAACGCCAGAGCGCATTTACAGGTTGCACATGTCAAATTGCTATTACATAGCTCAAATTGCACTATGTTGATCATGGGATAGACACTGCGCCTTACAGAAAGGGCTACTTCTATAAAAGCTTATGGGTTATCAGGAGTGTCGCGCTAACATATTGCTATTACATAGTCCAAATTGCATTATGTTGATCATGGATAGACACTGCGCCTTACAGAAAGGGGTATTTCTATAAAAGCTTATGGGTTATCAGGAGTGTCGCGCTAACATATTGCCATGAAATATTTCATGAATCAAATTATATATCACAAACAAAAATAATTATAGTACCTATTCATTCATATTTGAAAAACTCGCGCTCAAAGTACCCTTTCACGTCGTTTATGAGCCGATCGGTATTTAGTTCGGGGCTGGTCTCTATCCCGACCCGCTGTATTCCAAGCGTCTCCCCCCTTATGTTCAGACAGACCGCGATATACTCAAGTAGTTTGGCATAACGATCCGTCCCCGGTTCAAAGATCTGACCGGGCACCGTTATAATAATCTCGCATGGGACCTTCCCGTTGCATTCTTCCGCCCAGAGCGTCACATCCACAAGATCTGCTTTGCGTGCCGTCTTTTTCAGTTCCTCCCGGAATACGACATGGTGGCTTTGCAGATCATCCCCGATGCGCAGCAGTAGAGCATCTATCCGTTGAGCCAACAGTTTCACTGGTAGAATCGGAAACCACCAATCAAATATACAAACGGTTCATACCTAAAGTTTTGGATTGCACAGGAACTGTAAAAAAATAGATCAGGGGGCGGTGGCGCAAAATACGCAACCACCACAACCCCCCTGATTACTCACGTGCACGCATACACATCAAACTCGGTGCACTGTCCGTACATCCGTGCAAAATCGGTCTCGTGTAGCCGGAT
>DAOURL010000195.1 GCA_030625165.1 Methanosarcinales archaeon
CACAATCGTTGCAAATGCAAAGAGAAGAGGTATAATCACCAGCACGGTGTTTCTTGCCAATTTCTGCGATCTGGCGCCACCGTGTGAATCCGATAGTTCCTTGATAATAAGGAGGCAGATCAATAATACAGTCCCTACAGCGCCAAGCGCGGTTGCAGCCGCCGCCGTAACAGTTGTTACCGTTGTCACAGTCGTTATTGTTGTAATCACCCACACACACTCCTTCAAATCCCAAATGTATTAGATAATTGTCAGCCATCATAATATAAATACCTTGCGGCTTGATAGTACACACGGATGCAGCGGAAGAGGATGACTGTTGATACAGGGGTTATGATACTTGGGATATATACCGGTCTGTTGCTGATTGCGGAATTTGCAACCACCCGCAACCTGAAGACCGGTATGATTGCTCATGGCTGTATACTGGTTGTCCTGCTACTTCATAGCACGATCGCGGAGAACAGATACTTTTCAAACCTGTACGCATCCCTCTCCATAATTCCGCTCATCAGGATCCTGTCCCTGTGCATCCCGCTCATGCATTTCGAATACATATTGTGGTTTTTGATCGTGGGTGTTCCGCTCTTCGCAGCGATATTCACATGCATGTATATTCAACGCCTTGACATGCGTTGCGTGGGTCTTAAAATCCCGTCATACAGGGATGTCCCGCTTACTTACGGAATCATATTGCTCGGAATACCGGTTGGGTTTGTGGAATACTACATACTTGAACCCGAGTTTATGATCGGCGCGCATGCGTCATGGATTGTACCGATCCTGATCCTCCTGATATGTACCGGCTTTCTCGAGGAACTCCTCTTTCGTGGGCTCCTGCAGCACACATTCACAGAGGCTGTTGGTATGCGCGGGATTCTGATAGTCTCTATGCTCTTTGGCTTCCTCCATCTTGGAAACTCATGGCTCGACTGCGTGCTTGCAGGGGAGATCGGATTTATATATGCACTCGTCGTAAGAAAGACCGGATCGATATATGGCGTATCGATATCGCACGGGGTTATCAATGTTATGCTCTTCCTGGTCATGCCATATCTCGCGCTTCATCTACCAGCATAGTGTTCCTGATACAAGACCTATGCTAAACCGGTCATGTTTCACGGACATATCAGCAGTCGTAAGTCGCATCTACTCAGATTGAACAGCCTCAAAATAGAGTCACAACTTTGTCCGGAAGCCAAACTTTTCGGAAACACTATATTTATAAGAAAAGCAGACAAGTTTAAAAAAACAAAAAACAGATCAATACATGGAGGTGGATGGCATGTTCTTCGACAATGTTATATACCGCGGTTATGAACGTCTGCTGACCGGCGAGATCAGGAAACATCGTATACCGCGCCATATCGCTGTTATCATGGACGGGAACCGCAGATACGCTGATAGGCTCGGCATCGTGCGCAATCTGGGACATACGTATGGCGCCAGGACGACAGAGTGGTTTCTCGACTGGTGCTGGGAACTTGGCGTGAAACAGGCAACGATCTATGCATTCTCAACCGAGAACTTCTCACGCACCGATGATGAACGTGCCATGATCTTTGATCTCATCATCAGAAAACTCGATGAACTGATCCATGACCCACGCACACACGAAAGACGGATGCGGATCTCTGCAATCGGCGAGGTGCATCTGCTGCCAAATGATCTGCAGGATGCGATAAGGCGTGCAGAGGATGCAACCCGCGGTTATGATGAGATGTATCTCAACATCGCTGCTGCTTACGGCGGGCAGCGCGAGATTCTCGATGCGGTGCGTGACATGGCTCGCAAGGTGCGGTCCGGTGAACTACATGCGGATGATATCGATGAATCGACAATCTCCGGGCACCTCTACACGAACGGGACTCTGATCCCTGATGTCGATCTGATCATACGCACGGGCGGCGATATCCGCACCTCGAACTTCCTTCCGTGGCAGGCAAACGGGAGCGAGTGCGCAGCATACTTCTGTGCGCCGTTCTGGCCAGAGTTTCGGAAGATCGACCTCCTCCGCGCAATCCGGGTCTATCAGGTGCGGGAGCACGAACGGGAGCGTGTGACAACGCGAAGTATCATCGATATGCTTGCGGCATGTGGACATGCTGAACTGGAGGACGCCATCAGCCATATCAGGCGCGCTATAGGTAGGAAGGATACTGCGACGACGGCGGAAGGGAATTGATTGGTCGCCCCCCGGATCGGGCAGCAGAATGATATATGAACCGGATAAGAAGATTACACGCAACATGTCAGAATCGAGAGGTATGGATATCGACCGGATGCTATCGATCATCCTCATTATCGCAATCATCCTTGCAATAGCCATGACCGTCTATGTGGTAGTGACGCCGAAGCAAGGCGAGAAGTTCACGGAATTCTATATCCTCGGAAAAGGCGGGATGGCGGACGATTATCCAACGGATCTGTCGGTTGGGGATGAGGGCGAGGTCATAATCGGTGTTGTAAATCATGAATACGCCAGCATAACGTACTTGCTGGAAGCGAAACTTAACGAGACGGTTATAGGTGGAGAGGAACTCTGTCTTGAGCATAGCGAGACATGGGAGCAGCCCTTCTCCTTCGAGGCGACTAAGAAAGGGGAAGACCAGAAGGTGGAGTTCTTGCTGTACAGGGATCAAGATCATAACGAATCTGACGAGACCAGGGAGCCGTATCGATCGCTCCACCTCTGGGTGGACATCGGTTGAAGGGAAAGAACCTTTACATCCCATCCACCCCAACATACACCCATGTTTCTGGCACATCCGTATCTCCTTCTGCTTGCAATCCCCGTGCTCGTGGCAGCAGCATACCTCATCCGGAAGGGGCATAAGAAAGGAATAATCATCGCCAGGACTGTTATGTTCCTGCTATTGATCGTAGCGCTTGCGTCCCCTTACGATCTGGCGTCGCGAACCGTTTTCGATGAGACCCCGAGCGTCATCATAATCGACGATCACACC
>DAOURL010000114.1 GCA_030625165.1 Methanosarcinales archaeon
GACATCGGTGCAGCCAGACTGGATGTGAAAACGCGATGTGCATGCCTTGGACTTAAGTCCGGGGTTTAGTGACTTCGGGAGGATTAAATTCATGCTTGGAAATACGAGAAAAAGTAAGAAAGACATTTCTTCAATGCTAAAAATAGGCGCGTATCAATAACTTATATTTGGTGTAAATTCTAAATAATAAAATGGAAAGAGAAAATGAGTATGAATAAGAATGCTTTAAATGTTCTGGGTATTATTGTAATCTCTTTTGTCGTGTTCTTTACAGGATGTGTTGAAGAAAAAGAAGAATCATTTCAATTAAAATTAGAAGGTGTTTTAGTTTCAATGGATGTAGATAAAGATACTATAATTGAACAAAAGTTTAATAAATTATTAAACGATTCAATAACCATGATCAATTCAAATGATGAATCAGTCACATTTGTAACAAAAAAGCCAGTTTCTGAAGATATAATTGATTCATTTATGTATAATTATGGTGAATCAACCGTTACTGGGAATCGGGTCACGCTAAAGACAACAAAAAAAAGAGTAATATGTTCATTTTTAGGAGACAAATTGGAATCAGATGTCGTACCCACATTCTATAATGGGACCGAGATGTATGAAATAAGAAAAAATGTTTCATTAAAAGCTATTAATAATGTACTAGCACAAGTAAATGGATCTGTAGCATCGAAAAATGGAAAACCGATTTTTATCGAAGGCGTCAGTCCTGAAACTATGGACTTAGTAATAGGAATCCTCAAAGATAGAATAGAAATGTTTCATTTTTTGCAAAATGTTAGATTTCATAAATATGGAAATTCTATTATTATTGTAGATGCACCAAGCATGTTTGTAGCGGATGCAATGGATATTTTAGGAGAAACAGGTAAATTCGAGCTCAGAATAAAAACAGAGGTAACTAAAAAGATAAAAGCTAATGAATCTTATAGTAATATCACAAAAATTTCAAAACATGTTTTGTATGGTGATAGTATTAAAAACGTAAGTGCATATCCTGAGAAAAGTGGTAATATTTGGGTAGTTCCTCTTCAATTAAGCGAAACTGGGGCAATCAAATTTAGAGAGGCAGCAATAAAAACCGGATTAGTTGAAGACCCTTCATCTCACGAGGTTATAATGTTATTAAATGAAAAGGTTATATTTTTCGCTCCCTTTTCACCTGAACTTGCAGAGGCAATTAAAGATAAACCAATCTATAACTTAGTGATGTCTACTGGCACAGGGGATGAGGAAATAGCCAAAGGATTAATTCTGCATTTAAAAGCAAGTATGCTGCCAGTGAATGTGAAAGTCGTTCAATCTGCAGAATTATCAGTTTTATGATGTATGAAATACATGGTAAACTATGCACACAATTAATAACGAAATACAGAGCAATTTAGCTAATGAAGAACATGATAAAGTCAAACTCTATACGATAGGATGGGTAACACTTGCTACGTATATAGGGGGTCCTTTAGCAGGTTGTTATTTAATGAGTGAAAATTTTAAAAACTTAGGAAACAAAGATTTAGCTGAAAGAATGTTTAAAATTGGAATAATGTCGACAATTTTACTTTTTGGTGGCATAGCATTTATTCCAGAAAGCATATTAGATAAAATCCCAAATGAGATAATTCCATTTACTTATACAACAATTATATATCTATATATCAGAAAGTTTCAGGGAAAAAGCATAAAAGAACATATAGAAAATGGTGGACTGAAATATTCCGGTTGGAAGGTAATCGGAATTAGTATTTCGTCAGTGATAGTATCGTTATTATATCTTTTTATTTTAATTATGCTAATACCGGAAAATTTTTGGGGCTAAAAATAAAATAAATACCCGCCCAACGGCAAACGTGGATGCCCCGTAACTTAGAGGGTGTCTCACAATTCAAAATCACGGCAAAAATAAGACCAAACAGAGCTGTATATCTGAAAATAAGCATCTGATTTCGCAAAATATCTAATTATGGGACCGCCTCTTTATTCCCGGGTGGAGTGGTTGGGGCTGACATTTAAGTTTCGAACATCTGAAAACATCCAGGTCAGAACCAGAGCACCAGACAAATCGACCGCCCCCTCGGTGCGATGCATTTTTATACAAACATGCCCCCAATATCAATCGATGGTTTCAGATGTATTAAGCGGGGTAAAACCGGATGTCAGGATGCTTCACGACATGGACGACGTGCTGTACGACCGTTCGCAGCTAAACGCTTCCAACGCCGAGTTGTATTACATGTACCGTGATCTCTCACTGAGCAAGGCGGATCACCAGAGGATCCTGGAGCATCACCTGCGGTACGATATCACAGTGATCCCGCCGGGGATGCTCGGAACGGAGTGTGTGAAGACTGCAGGACACGACCACCCGGGTGATTACGGGGAGATATACGAGGTGCTTGAGGGTGAGGCAGAGTATCTGCTGCAGAAAAGAGCAGGGGGCAGTGTATCTGACGTGATCGTGGTGCATGCTGGTGCTGGCGATAAGGTGATCATACCACCTGGATACGGGCATGTGACGATAAACGCGTCTAATAAGACGCTTAAGATGGCTAACTGGGTTTGCAGAGATTTTTCCTCCATCTACGATTTCTTCAGGGAGAAAGGCGGGGCTTCGTACTTCATGCTGGAAGACGGTTTCATTCCGAATCCAAAATATGAGAATCTTCCCGAGATACGTTTTTTAAAGCCGACAAATTACAGTGAAGTTGGACTTTGGAAAAACAAGGAGATGTACGGACTTGTGAAACAACTCGATATGCTGGAGTATCTCATAAGACCGGAGGGGTACGACGGATTATTTAAAAGAATACTTGGTTGAGGTGGTACTATCACAAAATATCCTATCAAACGCGGGCACAAACTCGATGATGACCTGATTCAGGAGACACTGAAGGAATGCTTCGGTTGCGATGCTGAGATGGAAGATGGTAAGTTCGTTATCGGTTACAAATCATTAAAGCGGATGGAAGCGTGGATGGACGGGAAACAACTCTGTGTGCATACGGAATCGAACATGGATGCAGACCTCGAGGACGTGTCCGATGCAAACAGATGTTTTCGGAGATTTCTTGAATCTACTACCGGATACACCGCGAAGCAACGTTCAAAAAAGATGAAGAAGAGTTAGTTGGTTGCGCCGCTACCTTCGTGGCTACTTTTGTGAATTATAGCTTGCTGGGAAAAAAGCATAGGGCTTAGCGAAGATTGTGCGATCACTCACACAACAATCGTCGCTGCCGATGCGATCTTTGGATACCGTTCCGCTACTTCTCGCGCAATCGGTCCCTTGATCTCGGTGCCCTTTGGGATGCCATCGTCATCGGTGATCACCACTGCATTATCCTCGAAGGATACGCGCATCCCATCAGGACGTCTGTATTCCTTCTTCTGCCTGATCACCACGGCACGCATGATCTGCTTTCGCATCTCAGGAGTTCCCTTCTTTACAGAAACGACCAGCATATCACCGATCCCTGCTTTCGGGTACCGGTTCTTTACGCCGCGGTAACCCACTACAGAGATGACCCCGACAACCCGTGCGCCAGTGTTATCGACACAGTTTAATTTCGCTCCCGCGTTTAACGGGCGCGTCATCGCTGAACGGATTCCCCTCATGTCAGCGCCACCACCACAAATGACTTGGTTTTGCCAAGAGGACGGCACTCAGCGATCTTGACAATGTCGCCCTCCTTTGCATTGATGCATGGCGGGTTGTGGGCATGGATCCGTGATCTGCGCTTTTCATACCGCTCGTATTTGAATATTCTCTTCTCGTAAGTGCGCTCGACCACCACGGTTTTGTCCATCTTGGAACTGATAACAACTCCATCAAGCACCTGCCCCCTGATAGGGAGCGTGCCATGAAACGGGCAGTTTGGATCCTCGCATTCTGATAGCGGGATAGGTACATTCAATCCAATATTTCTTGCCATTGGTTATTCCTCTTCCTTTTTAGTTCCTTTCTGATTCTTCTTTAGTTCTTGTGCTTCTTTGAGATTCTGTCTTCCGGACGTGCAACAAGCAAGTCCCCATCGACCCGGACCTTCCTGTCATCCGGCAGACTGAAGATAAACGTGGAATGCGTTTTCGGGATGGTTTTATCGAGAAAATGTTCACCCACCTCATCTGGTTCACCACTATGTGGAGTCGTGTTCCTGATTTCCGACCGAATGGCAGCCGTTGCCTCTTTCATGGCGGAAAAATCGGAATAGCCCGTAGTAATGAGTAGCGTGTTTCTTGTTTCGTCGACCACCACGCCTCTGGTGCCGACCATATCCGAATTTGTGCTCTCTGCAACCACGGTTTCAAGACCGATCAGGGTGTGGTACACCAGATTCTCAGGGGTGATCTCGTACGTCATAACCCTCTCTCGTTCTGGATCGTTTTGATCCTCGCAATGGTGCGTCTTAGTTCTCCAATCAATCCGGGGTTCTCTGGCGCGCCTCCGGCAGAGGAAAGCGCACGTTCCCTGATCAGATCCATCCGCAGCGATTCGAGTTCATCGAGCATCTCATGTGGGCTCATATTCCTGATCTCTTCCGATCGAAGTTTCGTCATACTTTAAGCCCCCTTGTGCACCCTTGATGCCGGATGCCAGTAATCGAAGCCAGTGTGCTTGTGCTCGGTGACCCCGTCCTTCACCCGGCTCTCCTCTTCCACCGGGATCGCCTCTTCCGGCTTGCCCGGCTTTGCCTGTTTGTGCGCGATCGCCATCGCATGCCAGTCGAGATCTTCGTGCTTGTGCTCCCAAATGCCATCCACGTTACGGGTTTCGGATTTGGATGTGGTTTTGGTGGGAGTGCCTTTTGTTTCACTCGGAGATTCTGCCGTAGCCAGCACTTCGGGGGGGATGCCCTCTGTTTCAACTGGAGATGGGATTTGGGTAGTAGGTGTAGTTTGGGTGGTATCCGCAATAGCTGAACCTTCTCCCACCGCTTCGATGGTGGACTTGCCAGCAATTTCAGCCTCTATGATTGCCATTTCCGCTTCGGTAGCCACCTCAACTTCTGTGATCTCTACTTCCGCTCCGATTATCCCTTCTTCTGCTTCTATCATCTCTGCAGTCGCGATTCCGGGCTCTTCCACAATCACAGGTTCGGGTGGCTCAACCTCTACCAGACTGAACACATCCGGCAGCACGGTGCCAGGCAGTACGATCTGGACGCTGCAGCCGATCGTGCCCAGTTTCTGAACCGCAGTCGAAAACCCGCGGTGCACGATCTCCTCTGCCGGCTTACCAGCATGTACGATGTAGCCCTCCACGACCTTCTCGATCCGCGATCTGGGACCTGTGAGTTTTCCGGAGAGTACAATCCTGCATCCGATTGCGCCTGCGCCAATGATTCTTCGAAGCGTCGAGTGTGCTGCCTTTCGGAAATACCAGCCGCGCTCGAGCGCGCTTGCGATCCGTGATGCCATCAACTGCGCATTCAATTCAGGGATGCCTACGCTCTGCACATCGATCTGGGGGTTGTCGAGATCGTAATACTGATCCATGTCTTTTGTCAGCTTGCGAACCACTTTTCCGCCCTTTCCAATTACCATTCCGGGTTTCTCTGCAAAAATCGTGATTTGAGTTCCCATCGGGGTTCTGTTCATATCCATACCAGCGTAACCAGCGCGTTCAAGTTCTTTGGCAAAATACTCATCCATTCTTGCCCTGTTGAGCCCCTGCTGCACAAATTTTCGCTCGACTGTCATCTATAACTCCTCCAAAATAATCTCGACCGTTACTGTCTCAGTATTCTTCGCAGTTGCGCGGCCCATGGCACGCGCTATGATTCCGCGGATGGTTCTGCCCTGCTTGGTTGCAGCATGTGATATTTTCATGCGGTCAGGTTCCAGACCTTTATCCATGGCGCTGTTCTCGGCATTGACAAGCACCTTGAGAAGCTCTGTGGATGCCCGCACCGGATACCTACCTGCAGCCATCTTGCCGCGCCGATGCCCGACACCGTCGTTGTAGCGCTTGAATGGGACTGCCCGCTTAAGTACTGCCACATCCGCAAGGTACTGCTTTGCCACTGGCGTACGCATATTTTTGATCGCAACGCATATTTCTCTTGAGTGTTTTGGCGAGATGTGCAGTTCGTAGCCCATCGCTCTTGATGATGTTTCCGGATTTGATTCGCGTGAATAGTTTACCCTTGCCATTGGTATCTCCTTGCTGATATATTACTATGATATACTATTTTGCATCACTTAAGCGGCACGAATTTGCTGGATCTGGTTGCGCCGACGCCTGCACTACCATGCCTCACTATATTCCGGGTGAGCGCATACTCGCCAATATAATGACCAATCATCTCTGGTTGCACCGTCACCATACTAAACTTTTTACCGTTGTGGATCTCGAGATCAATTCCAATCATCTCCGGCAGGATTATCATATCCCGAAGATGGGTTCTAACCATGGTGCGTCCGTCCTTGACGCGCTGGATCAGTTTCTTATGATCTTCAGTAAAACCTCTACTTATCTTCCTGCGCTGGGCTGCGGGAAGCAGATCTGTAAACTCCTGAAAAGACATCTTCTTCAGCTCCGGGATGGTATGTCCCCTATACGTAAACTCTCCCTTCCTTCGTGGTAGTTTCTTCTTCGTCTTCTTTGCCATTGTTTCACCTGTAAATTGTTACGCGCGGTATCAAACGTGTCATGTATGCCATAGATTATCGTTTCCCTGTCCGTCTCGATGCGATGCTTCCGACCTTTCGCCCAGGCGGCGTGTTTCTGCTCACGCTCTTCGGTCTCCCTGGATGTTTCCGGTTGCCGCCACCGAACGGATGATCGATCACGTTCATAGCAACCCCGCTCACACGCGGGTATTTCGCCGCGCGGGTCTTTATTTTGTGGTACTTCTTTCCTGCCTTTACAAACGGTTTATCTGTGCGCCCGCCGCCAGCAACCAGACCGATCGTTGCTCTGCATCTCGGGGATAGCCATTTCATCGAACCAGAAGGCATCTGCACCAGTGTCTTACCGACATCGTGTGTGACCAGAAGCCCGTATACGCCAGACGCCCTTGCAAAATGCCCACCATCACCGGGGTGGGATTCGATGTTGCAGACTGG
>DAOURL010000227.1 GCA_030625165.1 Methanosarcinales archaeon
GGCGGCAGTCTCGGAAGGAAGAACGGCTGGCGTCTTAAAGACGAAGAAGGAGAACATATTCTCTTATTCCTTAAGTTTTAAACCCCGCCAGAGCATCATCGTTCGTCTGACTTACGAGCAGCCTGTTAAAAAGACGCTTGGTGAGTACGAGTACGCGCTGTCGTTGCGAGAGACCGATGTGGCGCACAGCGTGCCTGATTTGTCTGTAAATATAACAGTCGCATCAGTGAACCGGATTATCTCTCTGGACACTCCGGGATTTGAGGGAACGAGCGTGAAGTACCTCTCTTCAACAAAAGCGCGAGTTAAGTATAATGCGAAGGCACTTCCGGACCAGGATCTTAGAATCGTCTTCACAACCGACAGCACATCGCTAAGCGGCGAGATACTCTTCTACGAAACCGGCGGACAGGGTTACCTGATGCACATCTTCTCGCCATCGGTCGAAGACCTCGGGACCGCGGCTCTTGATAAGGAGATCATCTTTGTGATTGATAAATCAGGTTCGATGAGTGGCAACAAGATCGCGCAGGTGCAGAGGGTCTTTGCAGGTATCATCGCAGACCTCCCGCCTGCTGACTACTTCAATGTGATATTCTTTGATCGGCAGAGCGTGATATTCAGTGACACGCTCATGGAAGCAAACACAGAGACAAAGGCAGAGGCGGCGAACTTTGTGAATGCGCTCGGTGCGGACGGCGGCACAAACATCAACGAGGCACTACTGACTGCGCTCGGCATGTTTGAGCCGGATTCAGGAAGGGTTCCGATCATCGTCTTTTTAACCGATGGAGAGCCCACCGATGGCGTGACATCTCCTTATGCAATCAGGGATAATGTAAAAGCTGCAAACGGGGCAGGAGCGTCCATATTCACCATTGCGTTCGGGATCGAGGATGAGGCGAACTACGACTTCTTACGGGCGCTCTCCCTTGAAAACTGCGGGGTGGCAGAACAGTTCTATCCTGGAAAGAACGCTGAAGCCGAGATGAACACATTCTACGAGACGATATCAACACCTGTGATAACTGACATGGGCTTCGCATACCCTCGTGCATCCGATATCGTGAACACCGGCTATGATACGCTCTTTGCAGGCTCTGACGCCATCGTACTCGCCAGATACCCAGCAGGCACAGGAAACATCGATTCAAGTATCGATGCGGTCACACGCACAGGCAGCCGCAGCTTCGACAAGACATTTCCAGTCGTTCCCGGACCCGATAACAGATTTATTCCAAAACTCTGGGCGCACACGAAGATAAGGGAACTGATGGACCGGATGGTCGTCGAAGGTGAGACCGATCCTATTGTGTCCGAGATTACTGACCTTTCACTGAAGTTCGGGTTCGTAACTCCATACACATCACTATTTGTGGAGGTGCCAGTGATCGATAAGATCAGCGAAGCAACCACCGAACCCGGCACGCTGGCAGAGTCCGAAGAGGAAGCGCCCGCAGAGGCGGCTACCGCAGTCGCAACTGCAACCAGTGCGCCGGGAGGTGCAGATGCTCCGGTAGCCACACCGACACCTGAAGCAACTTCAGCTCCCAGAGAGGGTGAAGCAAGAGACGAAGCAACCGGATCGGCTCAAGAAGTTGCCACAGCAGCAGCAGAAGCGGCACAGACGAATAAGAAGACCCCTGGCTTCGGCGCACTCTTCGCGACCACCGGACTCGCAGCTGTCGCATATCTGGTGCGGCGGCAATGACCTCGCATCATTCGGCTGGCGCCGCGAAACCCACGCCCACAGAGTGACTGGAGACATCTCCACAGAGCCCGTTCACACCATCGTTTCCGTGTCCGGGCTCACAACCCCCTTACTCCACCAGTTTCATGAAACCATGATCTGCCGAGAACTCGAGGTACCACAGACGCAACTGACATGCCGATCCGATGAAACCTGCCGCCACACGTCACAAGCACCCCCATAACCGGACATACCTTTAAATTCGTATAAGTTTACCTATCTCTCATGGAACGAAAGGCGTGCACCATCTGTCATGGTGAACTGGATTCGACGCATTATGAGAGCTACGATATCTGCACAGAGTGCTTCGATCTGATGGAG
>DAOURL010000015.1 GCA_030625165.1 Methanosarcinales archaeon
AGAGTGTGCTGTTACCAATAATATCGTATCAAACAACAGGAATGGTGTCTATCTTTTGGATTCGAGAAAAAACACGCTGCGTGATAACACTGTAAAATCGAACGACAACTACGGAATCTTTCTTGTGAAATCCGGAAACAACAATCTGAGCAATAATATCGTACACTCAAACAACAGATACGGTATCGCACTGGACACTTCTAACGACAACAATCTGAGTGATAACACTGTACACTCAAACAATAAGCACGGCATCGCTTTGGTGGACGCTTCCAGCCACAACAGGATACGTAATAACCGCATTTTCAACAATACGTACAATTTTGGAGTGACTAGCGGCACTACCAATGACATTGATACCAGTAACACCGTAAATGGGAAGCAGATTTACTATCTTGTAGGTGTTTCGGACGCTACAATAGACTCTTCATCGAATGCTGGAACGGTATGCTGTATCAACTGCCAGAACATCTCAATAAAAGACTTGACACTCAAAAACAACATTTATGGCATCTGTTTACACAACACGATCGACTCGAATCTGGATAACATCACTGCATCGAACAACAGGTATGGCATCGATATACGGGATTCCGACCACAACAACCTGAGCAATAACACCGCAAACGCAAACGAATTGGAGGGCATCATTTTACGGCATTCCAGATACAATACTTTAAACAATAATAATGTTTTTAAAAATAAAGTTGGTATCAATGTGCTGCATAGCTCCCAATACAACGAACTCAGCAATAATACTGCTTCGAATAACTCGGTCGGCATCGAGCAGGCTCTCTCCGACAACAACAATCTGACTGGTAATGTTATATCGAAGAATCGGAATGGCATCTTCCTGTACAAGTGCAACAGCAATGAGATAACCGGCAACATCCTGAACGCGAACAGTGACCGCGGCATCCATCTCAGGTACTCTGACGACAACGATCTGTTGGGCAACACCGTACGTTCGAGTCGTCTTGGTATTCATCTTTCCGACTACAGCAGAAACAACACAGTAAAGGACAATTTTCTATCAGAGAACAGCGAGGACATCAGGATAGTGGATGATTCTGTAAATCATACCCGCAATGGCGAGATGGCGGAATTTACCATCAGCAATCGTCATGAGGGGGATATGGATGATTTTGATCTTCTGGAAAATCTGAAAGAGAGGCAAAATATTCCTCTTGAAGAGTATATGAACCGTGAGAGTACCTCATGCCTGCCCGGCGTCATTGCTACATACGGAAAACTTCCGGAGATTGAGACCGAAGAGGACTGCTATCGATGGTTCTATGAGGCTGCGCCTGCGATCATGCAGGGTTCAAGAGGCGGATGGATCCTTACTTTACGGACGGCATACTGGTGTCCTACGGTCCTGACGTCGATGGTTACATTGAGGTAACAATTTACGAGAACTTAACGATTGAAACACATCCGATAACGGATGAAATCTATGAGATAATTGATTACGAAGCGAAGAAGATAGGTATCCACGAGGTTCCGGTCGTATTCTTCAAAGGAGAATTTGTTCGGACAGATCCTCTGGTCGAGGATTCGAGTAATGTATCCCCGACTGATGAAGTATCGGATGAATCGGTTCCGGGTTTCGGATTGCTGGGTGGATTGATCTCTTTCTTCGGTGGATGGTTGTTCAGGAGAAAGCGGGTATGGCGAAGATGAGAATATGAAAACAAGAAATAAAATATTAATCGGCACAGGGATCGCAGCATTGGTTGCGGTGATAGGTTTTTATATTTATACGCCCCTTTTAATTTTCGGTCCGATAGAACCTCTTCATTTCAGTATACACAACAATGATGTCGATAGGCATAACATAGCGGTAGAGGTATTCGATTCCGGCAACAAATCCATATTCAAAGAGACTTATGAGTTGGTCCCAAAAGAAAGAACAGATTCTCCTGAAATAACGAAGAAAAGGGGGAATATATGTTTAAAGTCACTTTGGATGATAAAATCACGCGTACGTACAGAGCGAAGGTGGATTATGCTTGGTATGGCGTCAGGATAGACATAGCTACCAGAGACCCGAGTTCAGGAGAAGCAGATATCCGGATATGCCAGAAGGTTGTGTAAGAAACATCATAACACCGTGTGCATCAACTCAACATAACCACGATCGATGCTGTATGCGGTGTACCGACCATCCGTATCTGCTCTGACAATCCCCTGCTCCTTCAGGTGCCTGATATGCCAGTTGATCGTCGGCGCAGAAACCCCGATTCTTTCTGCAAGGGTTTCATGGGTTATCTGCCCACTGCTGAGGATTTCTAATATGATTCTTCTATGTTTGTCGTTTTTAAGTGCGGCAAGCGCTGCTTTCTCTTTTTCTCCGTATATGCTCTCGTTCAAGAAATAATGGATCCTCCCGCATGTTTTGTAAGGTATCACCCTGTTCCGTTTCTTCAGCATCATCAGGTGATACCGGAGCGTTCCTCGGTTTATCCCGAGATTCCTGGACATCTCCGCTGTTGTGGTGCATGGGTTATCTGAAATATATTTAAAGATGCTCTGCCGATTCTGATTCTCAATAAATCTTTTAATTCGGCTTATTATTGCTGGAAATATCTTGAGTGATCCCAAAAACGCCATCAATATCCCGGAGACATAGTAGACCTGTATCCATAAAGGAAGCTCCCAGAAAGTGATCGTAGCATCCGCTCCTGTCGAATCGACACCCACCCCACCTTCCACGTGGGGTCCCACGACGTAGCCGCCATCATCTGATAAAGCAGTTGTGCTGAAAATAAGAAAAATAAAGATGGAGAGGATGGCTATATACCTTTTCATAGATTGATGTATGGGCATCAGATATAATAGTCTTCCGTTCTCACAACGCTGTACTCGTAGACCTCATAACACCATTTACATTGTGTTCCAAATTCCAGATGATCTTTACACAGTTAGAGACTTTGCATAGAAACTATATATATGCCTGCTGCTATAGTGGCGTTTTGTAGGGTTCAACTACACCCAAAAAAATAACAGAAACCACAGGAGACCATATGGCATGAAACAAACACTGAAACTGACATTCGTCGCAATACTGATCCTGATAACCATTCCGGCAATATCAGCCGAAACCACGACTATCGCATTCAATAGCACACCATCCAACGGAACACTCTTTGTCGGCGTGCCCGTTCCACTGGACGCAGACGGACTGACAGCGATCTGCATGGACATCGGTAGAGGCAGCAATGCAGCATGGATCGAACTCGAAAAGGACGGAGAGGTGCAGTACAGCCACATCCTGAAACAGGGCGATCCGATCGTCTACGAGAGCGATTCCGGTCTGCTGACCTACCAGATCGATGCGGTATTCCATGGCACCCAGACCAACATGGCAAAGATTTCATCGATCGACCCATCCGGAATCGACCGGAGCGCCCTCCGAACCAGACCGGACAGCATTCTGCTCAGCATGGGCGAACGCCGCAACGAGAGCGATGGCACAGAGATTGTGCACAGGATGATAGGTGCAAATGGGGATAAAGCATGGATCGAACTCGAAATGGACGGCAAGGTGCAATACAGCCACATCCTGACAAAAGACGATCCGATCGTGTACAAGAACAATTCTGATGAATGGGTGGCGTACAGAATCGATGCGATATTCCGCGGCATCGAGCATGACATGATCGAACTCTCGCCCGTTGATCTGCCCATCAACCAGTCCATCATCGACTTCGACAATGTACATGGACTCCGGGACAATTTTATACTCGATCTTGATGAGCAGAAGGACATCGGCGGCGGCATAACTCTTCGATGTACCGGCATCGATATGCCGGATGGTGCGGCATGGATTGAACTCTCGAAGAACGGAACGGTGCAGTACAGCCACATCCTGCAAGAAGGAGAATATTTCATTTATGAGGATGCTGAAATCGGAATACCGCGCTGTTGTGGGGTGCACCGGGTATTTACCGGCGTTACAGGAAATCTCGTGGAGTTCTCCCCGATCAGCCCGGTACGCTCTGATTTTGATGCATCCTCCGTTCCGGATCGATCCGAGTACATAATGGTCGGGCTGGGCGAGCTTGTGGAACTGGCAGGAGGCGCGAAACTGATCTTGAAACAGATCGATCTGGACGGTGAAAAGGTCTGGATTGAGATTGAACGAAACGAGTATGAGAAATCCGGGAACGTCATAAACCGGACACGTCCCTTTGCGTACAGGGTGGGCGACACCGAGTACGTGTATGATCTCGAGGCGGTCTTTCCCGGAAAGGAGAAGAGCGCGATAGAGATCTCGTTTGCGGGTTCATCGCCTGTTGTGGGTGGGGACTCTGATGTCCAGACTCACACACCTGCCCCCACAGTTCCTGCGTTCACAGCGTCTGCTGCGATTGTGGTGCTGGGACTGCTGGCAGTCGTGTATGCGAGGAGGCAATGAATGAGACAACACATTCACATACATCTCATGGAGTTTGTACTTCTTGAAATCACAGATCATCCCAAAACCAAAAAAGAGGTTAAGAACAGATGAAAAAAGAACTGAAACAGATAGCAGCAGTCCTGATGGTTCTTGCAGCCGTGCTTTTCACGGGATGCGTCGATCAGGTGTCTGAGATGACCGCAGATCAGATCGCTGCCAGGATGGAAGCAAAGCAGGCGAGCATAAAGGACTTTTCAGCAACGATAGTCATGGCGTCATCGTTTGGTGGGGAAACCGAAACCATGCGTGTAAAGATCATGACCAAGTCACCTGATAAAAGCCGTTTCGAATACATCGAGCCAGCCGAACTTGCAGGCAGGGTAATGGTCACAAACGGCAGCACGATGTGGGGGTATGACCCTGCAAAGAATCGGGTAACAAAGATGGAACTTCGGGAGACGGAATGCGGGCCCTTTGATATGGACTACACCGAGATCATCAGGAGTCTCCTGAATGAGACTGACATATCATACGAGGGCACCGAGAGTGTCAATGGGCGGAGTGCTTATGTGCTCAATATAACGCCCATGGATGAAACCGAGCTTGTACAGGATATCACCAATACTCGTGCGTGGGTCGATTGCGAAAACTGGATGCTTCTTGGGATGGAGATATACGATCCGGACGGAAATCTCGCGGTGAAGGCAGAATACAGGGACATAACGTTCAACACAGGCATTCCGGACAGTGAGTTCATATTCGAAGTCTCGGAGGATGCCGTTGTTGTGGAGGAATCGTTTGAAGACCGGATGCCTCGGAGGATGACGCTTGAGGAAGCAAGGGACAATCTCAGTTTCGATCTGAAGACCCCATTGTATCTGCCTGATGGATGTGAATTCGACCATGCTGTGGTCTTTGGTGAAAACAGAGTGTCGCTGATGTACACGAATGGATCAGAGTTGTTGCACATCTCGGAGTGGGTCGGCGATGCTGTGGACCATATCGAACCGGAGATAAGTGATCCGGAAGTGGTGAGCATCAACGGCACTGACGGAGAATTTGGATCCGTGTTCGGTATCAACACGCTCCAGTGGAGCGCAGGCGGCATCGAGTATTCACTCTCAGGCACGATTACGAAAGAAGAGATGTTAAGAGTGGCAGAGTCAGCTGGATGACTCTGTATTTGTATCTATTGCGATGCAATCTTAAATCCACAGATGACTGCAAACGAATCCGCACCTTAAGCAATATTCATATACCTCCGACCGGATAATTTACAACCATGCACCGAAAAACAAGAATCGCACTCCTCTGCGGCATAATCCTCGTATCGCTTATGACCTGCGGCTGCCTCCGGGATTTCGAAGAGAGCAGACTCAGGATCGCTGACCTCGACATCTCGGCAGAGCGGGTCACCAGCACCAACGTTCTCTTGAATGTGACGACTTATGTCGAGAACAACGGAAATGGCGAGAGTGGGGAAGCAAAACTCATCTTAAAAGCCTTTGATTCCGCGTCAGGACTCCTTGTGGGTGAGACCACAACTCCTGCCGGACGCATCGACAAGGACAAGACAATATCGGTGTCGCAGCGGATCAGCGTCGAGAGGGAGGGAGGATACAGGATAGATGTCGTTTTATTCGAAGATGACGCGAGATTGAGACAACGATCGGTGCAGATCTCTGGTATCGGCGATCTGACGCCAAACGTCCATGATATCGGAATCAAGATTCAGGAGATGGACTTTCTGGTCGAGAACGTGACCGATTCGAGGGTCACGATCGGTGTGGACCTCTATCTCACAAACGAAGGCGACTTCACAAGCGAGGATCTGCACATGCTCATCAAGGCACGGGAGGTTGACGCCGGGCTACTTGCCGACAAGGTCTGGATAACGACAGGCAACATCGAGAAAGAGAAGACGATCATCAACAGCTGCGAGATCGCGGTACCAGATGGCTACAACTACATCGTTGAGGCGCTGATCTGGAGGAACGATACCATCGTCGAGCGCGGAGAGGGTGTGGTGCAGCTCAACCCGAAACGCACGATCCCAAAGGACGAGGAGATCGTGTCAAGCGATATCCGGGTCAGGGACTTCATGGAAGAGGCAGCAGAGATGGAAGAGACAGAGTACGGACGTGTTAGTGGTGCGACAGAGAAGAAGACACCCGGGTTCACATCCGCGATGACCGGGGTTGCGGTCATGATTGCGATTTTTATGCTCATCCGTATCAGGAGGGACGATAACAATGACTGAAAACGATCTCGAAGGTAAATTCAGAACAGGACTCTTCGTAATTGCGATGTTTCTCACGCTGATTGCGACGCTTCACTTCTATTTCTCGGTGCAGGATGTGATCGGCACATGGTTCGAGCATCAGTACAGACCGATCGCAGGTGCGGTCTTCTCGTTTTTTGTAATCGTGGTCTGTATCTACCTGACACGGTTCTACATCATCCCTCGCAGGTGAATGTTATGGGCGATATCCGTCTCATCGGTAGCCGAATTATGGAACTGGTGGGAACAGCATTCGTCTGCGGAGTGGTATTTCTGGCAATCCAGATCGTGGTTTTTGACAGCTATGATATCGACAGGATGTTGGGCGAGCTTATGTTGGTTTCTTTGATCGTTCTGCCTGTGGCAGCCTCTGCGGCGATCTCTTACTTCTGCCACAGGAACCGGGCATACGCTGCCGTAACCGGGGTGGCGACACTGGTCTTCGTGGTGATTGTGTTGAGGATGGTGGCAATCGGACATGCATTCTGATGACCCCTCACATCCTGACGATGACCGCGATGAGAAGGTGCTGATCCTTCCGCTTGGCGAGGAATCGAAGAAGATCACCCAGACGCTCTCGAACGATTCTGCACGACAGGTACTCGAATTACTCGCTGATAAGCCGATGTCGGCATCGGATATCGCCAAAGAACTGGATATCGCACTCACAACCGTAAAGTATAATCTGGATGCGCTGATCGAGTCAGGACTTATCACGATCAAACGGACCAGATGGAGCGTTAAGGGGCGTGAAATCAAGATATATGCACCGGTGCAGAAGTTAATCGTTGTTGTACCGAATAAAACAGATAAAAAGTCGGTTGTTGATATTCTGAGGGGGTATCTCGGTGTGCTGCTTGGTGCGGCAGGAATATCAGCGATCGTTGAGTGGTGGCACAAGCCATTGTTCGTGGGCACACAGGAGGCATTGAGAGATGTTGCAGAGGAGACTGCATCTGGCATTCCAATGTCAACTCCTGTCGAGATACCGCCATCGATGAAGGGTGCACTGCCTGCACCAGTTTGTGCACCAACACCGGGCAATGTCACCGAAGCAGGTGTGGGCGGTGGTGCGACCGATGTGCTTTCACGTGTGCAGGAAGTGGCTGTGGAGGAAGCGGTTGCGACATGCACACCAACCAGTGCACCTGTGCCGGAGGTCATGCTGCCAGTCCCTGAACCAGCGCTTATGGCATCGCCGATCCCGAAGAGTATGGGTATGGATATGCCATCGATCGATCTGTCACAGATGCTCGGGTCACATCCGGGCGTGTGGTTCTTCTTTGGGTGTATCTTCGTGGTGGTGCTTCTTGTGCTGATGGAATATCGGAGGAAAGGGGTTTGAAATCCGTATAATTCGATTTATGGTCAATTTAATGATGGTGAGTTTCTTATAAGTTTACATGTTCCTGCAATAACTCAGAATAACCATGATCGATGCAATAGGACGTATGCCTGCCATTCATATCTGCGCTGACAATCCCTTCTTCCTTCAGATGCCTGATATGCCAGTTGATCGTGGGCGCAGAAACCCCGATTCTTCCGGCGAGGGTTTCATGGGTTATCTGCTCACAATTGAGAATTTCTAATATAATCCTTCTGTGCCTCTCGTTTTTCAACTCGGCGAGCAACACTTTCTCTTTTTCACCGTATGTACTCTCATTCAAGAAATAATGTGATTTCCCGCATACTTTGTGGGATACTACCATGTTTTGATTCTCCAACGTCTTGAGATGATGTTCAACAACTCCCCTGTTTAGTCCTGTTTCTTTTATTATTTCATTAGGATAAGTACCGGGGTTTGAACTGACAAAACCATATATCCAATCCCTGTTCGGGTTCTTCAAGACGTTAGATCTGTGTATTCTCCTGTATCCACCCAGAACGTAGAGAAATCTTACTGAAAACAGGATCTCCGGAGCAGGGGTTATCTGCGCAGAGATCAGCCAGAGTAGAAACAGCCAGTATGGAATCGGTATAACCTCGAGTTCGCGCACCTCTTCCCCAGCCACCGAAGCACCTGGTTCTTTGCTCAAGGAAGGGCGGACAGTGTACTCGGTAGCTGCCACCAAAGTTGAAATCAAAAGCAAAAATAAGAGGCATGCGAGGAAGATCCTCGCTGCCTTAGTGCTGATACACGTTGAATGTATAGTCCTCGACTCCATCGACTTCTACTCCATATACCTTGAACTCCCATCGACCGGGTTCAACGTAACCTTGACCTGGAACTATATCAAGACATATTCTTCCGTCGACGGGTCCATCATCTCTATCGTAGTAGGTTCCGATATTACTACCGCCGGGCGTGTATATGGTCAGCGACAGGGAATCTGTTTGGTCTCCCCAGTCCAGGTCTACTTCGAGATAGTTTACGCCATTTCCCACATTCGAGTAGTATGTCTTGGTCTGACCCTCTATTATAGAATCGGAGATCCGGACAGAGTCGGGCGGCGTTTCACTGGTCGAAGGACGCACCGTGTACTTCTGTTCTTCAGCCGATACCGCTGGCGCAACTAATAGCATTATAACCATAGTCAGAGCAACCAGCATCCATGGTTTCATATATTGTGTCATACAATCACCGATGCGTATGATGAGATCGGAGTATATAAGTTTTCTATGTAGAGTCTCTAACTGTCGTGGAATTAGATTAACTCCGGGTCAGTAAATATATGGTGGCGCGGCGGTTTGGTGATGTGTCAGGTGATTGGTACACTGGCATCGCGTATCGAATTTCAACAGCGCGCCGATGATTCTCAAACAGTTAGAGACTCTACATAGAAACTTTATATGGACTGTGTTTCACAGTAAGGTTTGTGGCATCAGAAGGATGTCACGCGGGGTTCGAATGTTCCGCAAGAGCAAACCGAACCCCGAGAACCGCCCAAAGGCAGGATCAAGTTGCACCTTATACTTACTTAAGGTTTTGGTTGTGCCTCCGGGGGAGAATAGAATACAAACCATAAGGAGGTAAAACGACATGAAAGCAAGAACAACGAAACCGAAAGGATTTGGAATAGCAGCCATACTGGCTGCGCTGCTCATAGCAGCGATAATTGTACCATCGGTGGGTGCACAGCCAGTAAGTGAAGAGGTAGGACCCTTTAGTGGAGCAGAGATGCCAGAAGAATTGAAAAATGCTGTGCGTCAGGTTGATCCCTACACGTTTGTATGTGGGGCTCATGTACCTGATAAAAAGGCATTTGTTGCTGCATGGGAAGCCTATGAAGAAGCGGCAAGAGGAGAAAGAGAGGGTGTTGGCGCTCTACGTTATGAGGAAAGCGGAACTGACAGTGCAACCAAAAATCTTCTCGGGTCCTATATTGAAGGAGAAACGTATTTCCATGGTATCAGGACGGGTCTGACGGGAACCAAATTTACTGGGGACGGTCATACCAAAGGTTGGTGGTGGGGTGATGAGCCCTGGACCGCCGATAAATTACAGCTGGATTCCGTGATCGTTATAAGAGGGTTAGGGGACGTGAGTCTCAGTATACCTCCTGGAGCAGGATTCAGCATATCTGGAAATACAGCTACATATTCGGGAACGTGGTATGATGAGTGGGGGGCTGTACATTACTACGAAAATCTCGAGGCGACGAGCCTCATTGCCATTGTAGACGAAGATCAAAACGATGCCGAAACATTTAGATTCGGCAATGAGGATCATACGCTCTATACTCACGTAGACCTGGACTAAGGGGGTTGTCAAGCATTGACAATTCCATTTTTTTTATTTTTTATTTTTACAATAATGGCAATAAAAAATATTTGCAATCGGTGGATATAGAAAATGTATAGAAAAGTATATGCTCTCGTTGTTATTATGATGGTCTTGATTACAAATGGATGCATTTCCAACAAGTTGCCTTCTCATCATGAATCTCAACAAATAGATAACTTAAATGAATTGTGGACTATAAATACAATTAATCGAATAGATAGCTCTCGTGGTGTCGATGGAGGTTACTCAGATTTCCCACCAGAAAAGCCTACTTTGTACTCTACATATTATTTCCTAGAGTCGTTAAGGCTTTTGAATAAAGATTCTAAGCATAAAGAGGCTACGATAGATTGGCTTTTATCAAAAGAGCAAGAGATGTTCAAACAGACTGATGACCCTACTATGAGAGATATCTATTTTCTGACTATGGGTTTGCAGATTCTTGATGCTAAACCAAGCAATAGATCCAGACTGGTGTCTAAAGTAATGGAATTACAAATGCCTGATGGATCCTTTGCTGATATAAAAGGAGACGAAGGAACACTTCTCGATACGTTCAGGGCTGTTAATATATTAAATAGTCTCGGTGTAGACCTGAATGATACGCCATTAACAAAAGAATGGCTAATTAGCAAATCGATGAAAGCTGAAGAGAATACTAACTTGATTTATTCTTTGAGCGATATGTATATGTCAATATCGGCATTAGAACTTTATGGGATTAACATTTCAACTTCGCAGGAATATAGAGACCGTGTAGACTGGATAAATGGTCAAAAAAAACTTTTGGAGAACCAATTAAGTTCATTATCTGAAAACCAGGTAGATCTATTCACCTTAAATTTATTCACGGGGTTATTGGCGATGACTGATGGTATCACTCCGAAGATTAGGTCTGATGTTGGAACATATCTAAAAGAAAAACAATTAGACGATGGTGGTTTCAATGCTTTGTCAGGAGAGTATGGAGAATCGCATGGGACATATTTAGCTATAAAAATTGCTTCAAATATTGAATTAAAACTAAATAAGAACGTATGTAAATTTATATATGATCATGAGCTGTTAAGTGGTGGCTTTCGGCCAGCTTATCGTCTTATATCTTCACGTGGAAATACATACACAGCAGTGGCATCATTAAAATTTTTGGGTTCAGAACCTTCTGATAAGGAAAAACTCTTTAGATATCTTGAAGATGAGTGGAAAGAAGAACCTAAAAGAGTAGATCATGTGTATTATTTACTAATGACGTATGCATTAATCAACCAAACCCCCCCGTTTGAAATTCAGACTAAAACGTGGATTAAAACAGAATTGGAGGACTGTTCTACCAAACCAATAGAAGCAATAGATTTACGAGAACTTTATTACCTGACAAAGGTGGCAAATATCTTGAATGTTGAGTTCAACGATAAAGGAACCTTGGTGTCCAGACTCCAGAGCATTCAGAATGATGATGGTGGTTTTGGTTTTGAAAATTCAGATACCTACACAACATTTTTAGTTGTGAGTATTCTAAGCGGATTTGACGCCCATCCACTGGATAAAAAAGGTTGTATATCGTGGATAAGAGGCGGTCAAACTAATGATGGAGGATTCATATTCAGAAGGGGTGAATATTCCAGCAACAACTCAGATCTCTATTCCACATATCTGTCTGTTGTTTCATTAGAAAATATCAATGCAGAACCGGAAGATAATGAGTGGCTTTTGAAGTGGCTGAGTGACTGTCAAGATGAGACCGGTGGGTTTAGGCTAGCGCCTAAATATTCTAATTTAGATGCGTCACCAGAGTCTTTGGAAGAACAATTGGAATACACAGGCTGGGGACTCATGATTTTGAATATATATAATCTGGAGAATTGTATCTATAACCAGAAGATGTCACGCAGGGTTCAACCGAAACCTTCCGAGAACGGCTGAACCCCGAGAACCGCCCGAAGGCATGATCAAGTTACGCCTTATGCTTACTTAAGGTTTTGGTCGTGACTCCGGGGGAGAGATAGAACACAAACCAATATGGAGGACAACAACATGAACACAAGAACAACGAAACTGAAAGGAATCGGAATAGCAGCAACAATGCTGCTTGCTGCGCTGCTCATAGCAGCGATATCCGTGCCGACCGTATGGGCAGATGACCCGACAGATACAAGTCAGCAGAGAATACCTGACAAAGTCGATCAAAACACATCGGACATGAGAACTCCTACCTTCATAAGAGATCTGATGCAAAAAGGGTTTACAGAATCTGAAATTGCAAAGGCGACTCTTAATATGACCATTAAACGTCAGGAAGGTTGGACAGACGAGGATAATGAAAGGGTTGTAGGCTACTTTAAGCAGGTGCAGAAGGAGTTGTTGGAAGAATCCGGGAGCAAAGACGGTGTTGTACAAAAAGATGGGCGGATGGCAATCGACGAAGAGAATTATCATGGCATCAACGGCTACATGCGTCCAGGTGATTTGCAGGTCTCAAGTGATGGCACGCAATATCACTATTTTACAAGCCACATAGGCAACAGTGGTATATGGATAGAGGTTGGTGTTGCCAGATTCCACTGGGAACCAGATGAATATGTGGTATATACCTATGACAGCACACGCCCAGCTGGTCAAGAATGGGAAACATGGGGTACCACGGATCCGAACGTAGATCATCATTTCATAATGTATGTTTATGATTATGATGGCACGGGATATCCTTACAATATCTGGTGGGACGATAACTTAATACGATCCGGGAAGCTCTCCCACTATAACAACAACCCAGATGAGAATCACGAGTGTTTTGCAGCAAGTGTTGATGACTTTGAGTCGTGTTCTGTGGGATATTTTAAGGATTCGTTCCTGTATAAGAAAGAAGGCAACAACTATAACGCCTATTGGTGGAACGGCAATCTACCTGAGACCACACATTCTTATGGGCTATCCCCCGTGAAAGTCAATAGATATATCCCGGGAGGATCCAGTTCATATAAGATTGATTCATGGATAGACTAATATGATATGTATGGATCGAAAGAAAATTGTTGAATTAGCCAATCGGTATGGGGTCTTGACCCCCATACTTGCTATTTTTATTTTATTTATATCTATTTTGTTAAGTGGGTGCCTTGAGAACAAGGAAATCGGTGAAGAGGATGTCGTGTCCATTGCCTTAAACGATTCGAGAACTCTTGTTATGATAAATAACAGCGATTATGAAGTTTACGATGTGGACAAAGCTGTTTTCGATGGACAGGAGATGTATCAAGTCTCGATCAAGATAGTTAATGGAACGCATAAACGTGTGAATGTTTTTGTGACGTACAATGGAGAGGTGGTATCGGTCGGTTCACAATTTCCTGCGCCAACACCGCCAGAATATTCTGGAAATAAAACATAGGGACGTACAATGTGAGCGGTTTAAAATGGTGGAAGGTTGTGATATCGGCAGTCACAGGTCTTGTAGTGATTCTCATAATACTCTATGTGGTTGGGCTTTTCGTCCTGCCAGCCGAAATAACGTCGTCGTGCGGGGCGATAACCTACAATTCGACTGGAATCGCGGAAATACTAAAGTGAAAAGCGGTTTGGTGCATGATTTTCAAGTTTTGCGCCCAAAGTAAAAAGGGATACTAAGGAATTATAATGCTTTTTGGGCAGTTATGCTTGTGATAAATCGATCTACGCCTTATCAGGAGTCCGCGAAATGAAAACATGCAGCGCGGTTTGGTAGTGTGTCAGATGATTGGTGCACTGGCTTCGCGTATCGAATTTCAACAGCGCGCCGATGAATCTCAATTCAGTTAGAGACTCTACATAGAAATTATATATAGGTGCGATGCGAGAGGATGATTTGTGGGATTCAACCGAAACCTTCCGAGCACGGATGAACCCCGAGAAACGCCCGAAGGCATGATCAAGTTGCACCTTATGCTTACTTAAGGTTTTGGTCGTGCCTCCGGAGTAAATTAAAAGGAGGTGAAAACAAAAATGAAAACAAGCATAAGGACAATTGGAGTAGCGCTATTGGTGCTTAGCGCCTTTGTTGGTTTCGCAGCAGCGGACGTTCTGAGCCACCAGACGCGGGATCAACATGGGATACCGCGCGGTCGTTTGACGCGCCTGTGGGCTGCACCTTCGTAGACGGCACATTGGACAGTTCATCGGATTCCGTGGATATGTGGAAGAGTTACACTCCCGATGTTGGAGATACTCTCCACGTATATCTTAACGGCGATGCGTACAACAATTATGTAGCAGCCGAGCTGTTTGATGGTGACAAGGACTTGATGCAGCGAGTTAAAAAAGGCGACAAGGTGCATAACGACGCAACGTTGGACGCAAGACCAGCATACGTCAAAGTGTCAGCGTCCCCGGGTGGCGGTGACTACACAGTTCTACTTTGTAGGGAGGTGTAAATAAGATATGGAATTTTGTATCATGTCAAGGACGATCCCAACATGATACAAAATTTCTATTTTTTCAACACAACACACCAAAAGTCAATAACAATCCAGAAAGGAGGTATCAGAACATGAATATGAACAAAACCATCGCATCAATCGTGATAACATCCATACTGTTATCACTCCCCGCAATTGCAGACACAAACAACGATTCGAACGTCGAGGAAATCATCTCCATCACAGACGTCCTGAGGTCGCATACCGAAGGTGAACCAGCATCCTTCTCTGTGCGAGATTCCATCTGGAGTCCGGACGGAAGCAAACTCCTGGTACGATACACGAGTTCACCGAGCCAATCAGAACAGGTAGATGACCTGTATGTGATGAACGCAGATGGAAGTGAGTTAAATAAGATTGCCTCATCCAAACCTATAAAATCAGAGGGAGCGTGCATCTCATCGCCTATGTGGAGTCCGACCGGGGATAAAATAGCGTTTCACTTATCGCAACCCAGAGGAGCGCTCTTGGCAGTTGTTAATCCGGATGGAACCGGACTGAATGCTATCGGAACCGGTTTATCAGATATGGAATCGATTTTATCGAGTGTACCTGACTTTGGATGGCAGCAGCGGTTAAGCTGGAGTCCGGATGGGGCAAAAATGGCTGTTGAATGGGAGAATGATAAGCGTACATACATCTACGTGGCTGATGCAGACGGCTCCAACCCTGCGAAGTTGTATCCGGATGCTCCAAATAGCAACCCTGTGTGGAGTCACGATTCCAAAAAAATCGCTTTCGGAACAAAGAGTGGTCTCATGAGCGCGAATGTAGACGGAACCGGTTTAACCTATCTGTTGAATAGAACCGATGGAACCAAACATGGAATTCGCAGTTGGAGTCCTGATGACCGCAAGTTATTGTATTCAGCATCAACAAAAGAAGTGGACGAAGAAGAAGAATTCGGTATCTTCGTTGTGAACGCAGATGGCACAAAAAGAACAGAAATAATGACTGGCGCATACTTTGAAAACCCACGCTGGAGTCCTGATGGACGTAAGATGTTATTTGCGCTTGGAGTTGGTGAAGACCATGAACTGTACACAGTAGATGCCGATGGAAGAAATTTAATCCTGCTTTCGAAAGGACATATCTCAGAGGCAAGCTGGAGTCCTGATGGGAGCAAGATCGCTTTCATGAAGGATCATAGTTTGTATATAATGAACCCTGACGGTACTGGAAAGATGATGCTGTCGGCAGTCTGGAGCTACGCCTGGAACCCATCCGGAGATAAAATCGCGTTTTCTTCATTTGTAGATCCAAAAACCGGAAAGGAAGTAGATTTCAATACTGCTTATCAAAATTTGGACTCGTATGAAGCTTCTATTTTCATGAGCGACTCAGATGGTACAGAACGTGCACAACTCATGCGAGGTGGGTATAATGCAATTGAAAGCTGGAGTCCGGACGGTAGCAGATTGCTTGTAAAGTCTTTTGACGAAAAGATGAGACCTGATGATACAGTAATAATAAAATTAAGCAATACTGTACCTATTTCAATTAATCCCACACCAAAACCACTGGAAAATGCCAGTACTATCCCAAGTGCGGAAGAAACGCCAGAAGAGACCGATACCCCGGTGACGGAAACCGCAGTGCCAGCAACAGATACTGTTAAAATACCGGGTTTTACCGCGATATTATCGGTAATCGGGTTAATAGTTTTAGCATTGTACCTATCTAATCATAAGAGGGGCGTATGAAGCAAAATATTAATAACATTTTTACTATCGCCCAGAAAGAGTTTGCAGACAACGTGTGGAGCCCAAGATTCGCTGTGTTGATGTTTATATTTCTAGGCATATCATTTTCATATACCTATAAGATAAAGTTTGGCTCCAGTTTCATTGATGCAGTCCAGACGATTGCAATCTTTGCGCCTGCGATCGGAATAGCACTTGGATTTGATGCTGTGGTAAAAGAGAGAAGAAGAAACTCTCTGAATGTTCTATTGACCCATCCAGTATTCAGAGATAACATAATCACAGGGAAGATTCTGGGAGCTATGATGACCCTTGCCCTTGTGGTTTTTCTGGTCATCGCTGTTATAACCGGCACATCCCTGATAATATCAGGAAAACTGGCAAATTTCTCTGAATTGAGTAGATTATTTATCTTTGGCATTCTCACATTCCTCTATTTACTCGTTTTTCTTTCAATCGGCATTTTCACATCGGTGATCACAAAAAGCGAGATTAATTCTCTGACGTGTGGCATCATTGCATGGCTCAATCTGTGCGTTGTATTCGGAGCCACTGTTATGATCATAGCAACTGTTGTAACCGGATACTCGTTATTTGATATGGATGATAACCAGCAGTTCAGAGAACTTACGTACGACCTCCAGAAACTCTCGCCGATACATCATTACGCAGAAGCAAGTATTGGGGTATCCGATCTGAGCATGGGAAGCATCATAAACCAGGAAACCATTAAGGGAGTTCTGGATACCAGTTATACATTAGGTGAGTGGGCAGGTGAATTCTGGGAAAATGTCGTGGTGCTGGCGGTTATCTCCATCGTTTTAATCATATTATCTTATCTAATATTTTTACGGCAGGATATAACCAGGTAGGAGGATATTATGGAAAACAATATCAAAAATGTAATTATAATTACTCAAAAAGAATTTGCTGACCATATATGGAGTCCCAGATTTCTGGGATTCGCAATCACATTTACATTAATCGTGTTTGTATTCGGGTATCAGAGGGGAGCAGAAGTAGACTACCTGGAGCATCTTCTGGGAACGGATGGAATGCTGCGTGGTTTTCTGGGAATAGCCAAAATAGTAGGTACTTTCGCACCGTTGATCGGAATCGTTCTTGGTTTTGATACAATAGTCCGAGAGGTTAAATCGAGCTCTCTGAATGTACTTCTGACGCACCCTATGTTCAGAGATAACATAATTACCGGTAAAATTATCGGGTCTGCGATATGCTTATTCCTGATACTGTTGATTTCGATAACGATCTCCACAGGTACTATGCTGACCATATCAGGAGTCTCTGCCGACGGTGAGGATATTTTAAGAATTGGAATATTTATAATAATAACTTTTTTTTATGCACTCATCTTCCTTGGAATCGGAGTTATTACCTCCATCCTCGTAAAAAACTCAAGCAACTCACTGGTTTATAATATTGCTATATGGCTCTTCTTTACTATACTATTCAGTCAAATTATTTTATCTTGTGTATATACATTGACCGGGGGGATGGAAGGTAGCATTGAGGTAGCAGTCGGGTCAGGAGTACTGAACCTCTCGCCGGGCCATCATTATGCACAGGTTGCAATGGGCGCGAACAATGTGGGCTGGGGCGGCGGTCTTGGCGGAGACCCGCGTATAGCAGGCATCTTCGACACCCACTTCACCATCACCCAGTGGCTCACCGAATTCTGGATGAACCTTGTCGTGCTGATCGTGACCCCTATTATCCTGCTCATCGCCGCTTTCATCGCATTTCTCAGGAAGGATATCACCAGATGATCAAAGAAACACTCGCAGTCCTGATGATCATACTACTATCCGCCCCCCTGACCAGCGCCGACTTTGCCCACATCGCGGTCACAACAGACATCGTCGGCAAGGTCGTACGCCCCGGCGATACAGCAGAGTTTACAATATACCTTGAAAAAGGCTACAACACGACAGACGATGTTTCGGTAACACTCTTCATCGACAAGAAGCCAGATGATGACTGGATGGCTGGTTTTTATGAAGATAATGATCAGGTAAGCAGGATAACCTTTCCTGCTGGCGAATCAGGCAAAAAACAGGTGACCCTACGGGTAAGAATACCAGAAAATGCAAGTGATGGCACCTACATAATAAAAACAGGATTTCAGCCTTATGGCGAGAGCGTAACAAATTACGAATACATTTACAGGGACTTCGTTGTAAATGTAGACCGAAATGCCGCTCTGAATCTTGATATGTATGCAGATATTCCCGGGCGGGCAACTCATCCGGGAACGCCTGTGACCGTTGGTCTCAGAATCGAGAACGATTACGACAGCAGGACAGTGGTCAAACTCGATGTGATCTCAAAGCCGTCTGAATGGGGTGTTGACCTGTTATCAGATGACGGTTTTCGGATCACAAAGATCTGCGTGCCAGCAAATGACGAAAAGGAGATCGATGTTGTTGTCTGCCCGCCAATAAATGTGAGCAAAGGAGACTACACAATCACAATCGGGGCAGCACCTGAAACCGGAGACCAATACATCACAGAAGATCTCAGCATCTCAATCAATCCGGATATCGAGTCTCCTCAGGGTCTGAGCACGTACATGGAGATACATGCTCCGATCACCGGTCTTGAGATCAGACCAGAGACCCCGGCAGAATTCATCGTCACTCTCAGAAGTAGATACGACCAGCGAATATCCCTGAACCTGAAGGCACTGGAGATGCCAGAGAACTGGAACGTGGAATTCCTCTCTGTTGAGGGCGAGGATGTGAGAATAACAACACTGGAGATGCCGCCTGGAGGTGAACAGCAATTAGAGGTCAGGGTAAGACCCACAACAAATGCGAGCGATGGAATCTATCCGGTGATCGTGGGCGCTCTCCTCGATGACGGCAGGAGCATATCGCAGAAGCTGGAGGTTACGATCAACGAGGGAATAGAGAATAGCCAGATACTCAGCATATATCCAAGTTACAGCGAGGTAACGCTCAATCCCGGAAGTTCTACTGAGGTACGGGTGAATCTCAGGAACAACTGGGATGAACCACTGAGCAACGTGCAGCTTGAGGTGCAGGACGTAAGCGGCATCAGAACCGAGATCAGGAGTTTTGGGACGATTGAAGAACTGGAGCCCGGCGAATCCAGGACGATACCAGTTGAGATTACAGCACGGGCAGATGCCGGAAGCGGGGTAAAGGAGATATTCATGCGGGCGAGGAGCAGTGACATCCAGAGCGAGGAGAAGAGTATCAGGGTGGATGTCAAGAAATCAAGCGGCAGCGGGTTCATTGGTATCGGGCTGGTCGTGCTTGCGATCCTCGTTCTTGCAGTAATGATTCGTAAGTTTGGGAGACGATAGTTATGGAAACGATGATTGAAACAGATGGACTTACCAAGTCCTTTGGTAAGGAGAATGAGATTGTGGCGGTGGATTCGCTAACGCTTCAGGTGGGTGCTGGCGAGATATTCGGGTTCGTCGGTCCGAATGGTGCCGGCAAGACCACCACCATGAAGATGTTAATCGGGCTACTCGAGCCGAGTTCCGGATCGGGCAGGGTTGCAGGATTTGACATCGTGCGGGAAGTGATCAGGATAAGAGAGGTTACCGGTGTGCTTCCGGAACCAGCCGGGTATTACGACAACCTCACGGCAAGGCAGAACCTCAGATTCTACGGCAAACTCTATGATATCGAAGAGAAAGATAGGGAGGAGAGGGTCGTTGAGTTACTCAAGCTCGTTGGACTGGGTCATGCCATCGATCAGAAGATCGGTGGCTTCTCGACAGGCATGCTCAAGCGGTTTGGTCTGGCTCAGGCACTGATAAACGAACCGAGCATCCTGTTCCTGGATGAGCCAACAAGCGGCATAGATCCGCTTGGGGCGCAGGAGATGCGCGATCTGGTCAGTAACTTAAGCAGGGATAGGGGTGTCACCGTTTTCTTGAGTTCGCATTCGATGACAGAGGTCGAGGAGATATGCGACAGGATCGGTGTGATCTCAAAAGGAAGGTTGATAGCGGTCGGCACGGTGGAAGAACTCAGGGATATGGTGAGGGAGAAAGAGGGGGTTAGCTATTTACTGGAGGTGTCTGGTTTGGCTGCTAAAGAGGTTGCTCTGGCACTGGAGCGGATCGGAAGAGTGCACTCGGTTGAGGTTTCTGATGGCGGGATAAGACTGCTGGCGGATAAAGGGGCGCGTATGGAGATCGCTGAGGTTGTGAAACGCTCTGGCGGTGCTGTAACGAGATTTGAGGGGGAGAGGATGGATCTTCAGCGGGTGTTTTTGAGGTTGATTGGGGCGTGATGTGATTTCTGGGCAGATTACCGATATGAAAGAGTTGTCAGCGTTCATAATGCAGAAGAAGCGACTGGATTAGCCGTTGAATGCGAGAATACAGTAATCTGGTAGATTATATTCAGGCGATAACTGCAAATCGTTTCGTAGCTTAAGTAAAACTTAATAGATACTCAATTAAACGCTTGACAGGAACTGAATTAAAAAACGACAGTCAGTTCTCATAAAAAAGGAGGACACAAACATGAACAACAGAACAAGATGGATAACCGCATTCCTGCTCGCAGGACTTGTGGTCTCTGCCGGGCTCGCATCGGCAGGATTCTGGGGCGGAAGCTCGGATGCGCCAGGTGTGCAGCAGAAGAAAGTGATCACCGTGTCCGGCTACGGCACTGTTGACACATATCCTGACGAGGCTGTGCTCAGGCTCGCGGTGGTGACACAGGCAGAGGATGCGAAGAACGCATCCGAAGAGAACGTCAAGAAGATGGATGCAGTGCTTGCCGCGCTTTACGAGATCGGGATACCAGAGGATGATGCCGTAACATCCGGTTATCGGGTGTGGCCACAGTACAGCTGGAGGGATGAGGAACAGCGACTTACTGGCTTTCAGGTGCGCAACTCGCTGACCGTAACAGTCAGGGACATCGAGAAGATCGGGGATGTGATCGATGCCGCGCTTTCCGCAGGAGCAAACGAGATCAATGACGTGACATTCACGGTGAGTGATGACCGGCAGGCAGAACTCAAGAGTGAAGCCATCGCAGATGCAGTTGCGAAAGCAAGGGCAGACGCATCGTCTGTGGCAGATGCGATGGATGTAACGATTGTGGGTCCGGTTGAGATATCGACCACCGGATCGCAGTTTTCGCCGTACAGGATGTACATGGACTACGATACGGGCTACAGAAGCGGAGGGATGATGGTAACTCCTGAAGGGATGCCGGTTCCAATGCCGACTCCCGCGGCTGCACCCCCGCAGATCCAGCCAGGAGACGTGACGGTCTCGGCGCAGGTGACTGTGGTGTACGAGTTCAGGTGAATCGAGTAGCCCTAATGGAGCGATTATGAAAAAATGGAAGATTGGTGCGATAATTGGAGCGATGTCGGGTTTAATGATTTCGTATATGCCTCTTTTGTGGCTATATGGTGGGGGGAAAGTTGTGAGTGTTATCCCACCAACTCCCTCCTTGTACTCCTTTGGGTTTTATTGCTGCTTGCTCTTGTCAGCAATTTTTGGGACACTAATCGGCGTCGTAGCTGGATATTTAATTGATAAATACCGGAGATGATTATGATGAAAAAGAGAACATCGTATGGATTCAGTGCGTTAATGATTCTTGGGATTCTGATTCTATCAGGCACAGCATCAGCATGTGTAAACCCAACCGACTCGTTTGCAACAGAAGTTCTGTTGAACAAGCCCGGGGTTTCGTACAATCTGGCCGGAATGATCGAGTCAGATGACGTCATCGTCAAAACGAAGGAAGTTCCTATTCGTAAAACCGGACATACAGAGGGAGTGCCGACACCGCAGGCGATTATGATTCCTGAGAATAACAGCACAGTGATGACCGGAACGATAAGTGCAGGAGAGCCAGTTGAAACACGAACCGAACTCGATCGAATCATCTACCGCTCGCATCACAATCCGAATGTTGCGGTGATCCTTTCGGAAGATTGCAGCTATATAGAAGGGGAATGGGACGATGCCAGACACATTTCGGTAAAAATCCAGATCCCAACAAAAGACGTGCACAGAAGCATGCCCTATATCGGAATCGGACTGACCAAAGACGTATATACTGCTGCGCTTGATATCGAAGCTTGTGCCGATCCTGGCTGGGATTTCGAGGTATCCGGAAGTGGAAGCTGGACCACAGATGATGGTGAACGCCGCACCATGAGATCGTATTTGCTCAGAAAAGGCGATATCCGGATCAATGCTATGCCTGCTGATAGGACATCACTGGAAGAGACCGTGGTCAGTGTCACTGTAAACAATGCAACATCCCTGAGTGAAGGCGCAAAAGACGAGATCACAGATGTTCTGGTCGCAATCGGATTTTTTGAATCGACAGACATAATCGATGATACGGCAATCGCATCAAATATCAGGGAATGGGATGACCTTGAATCTGCTATCGGTGTTGCTGCCGACGATTTTGATTTTGGTTATGCCATGAAGACAGAACTTGAGCGTCTCATAGATGATGGTATGATTGTAGGATTAACCGGTGGGGATGTTGACGAAATCGCATCTGCCTCTGTACGCGGGGCCGCTGGCTACAATTCGAGGATCGTTTATGAAGACGGTGAATGGATACCGTATCGTGAAACAGGGAATCCAGTACTAATGAAAATTAGCGACTGCGGTGGATTTTCGATCACAGAACTGCCGGGTGGACTCGCGTCATCCGTTCCCACGGAATCGACGACGCATGCACCTGCGCCAGATCATACACCCGCTCACACGGTGCCAGCATTCACAGCGTTTGCTGCGATCGCGGGACTGCTGATAGTTTCGCGAATGGGGAGGCGATGATAAATGAGACGCACATCCACGCTGCTGCTTGCACTGCTGCTGATCATAGCGTCAGCAAATGCCGCATCAGCCATGCTGGTCGAGGAGGCAGGCGAGATCTCGTATCAGGTATCGAGAGCCGACCGGATCGTGGCAGGGACGGTGACGGACATCCAGCCATTCTACAATCACAGAGTTGTGACAATCGAGGTGGATGAGTGGTTGGATAGCCCGCTACCTGCGAAAGCGATAACCGTGAGAACAGAGGGTGGCACGAACTCATGGGTTGAGGATGAGGCGTCCTTTGCCCTGAACGAGACCGCGATATTGATGCTCGAAGACGTGGACGCAAGCGAGAACAGGTTCAGGATGGTGTGCGGGGAAGTCGGAAAGCACCCTCCGTCAGAGAGGAGCGCAATTCTGAAAGCGATATCATTATCCGATTCAGACCTCCCGCTAAGAAGCGGCGATTCCGATGACGAGGTAGTGCGAAATCCCCTGCCGAACCCGGTCGAGTTCATCCTGCCCGCAACCGACCGCGGGCTTGACATTGACGGAGACTGCTTGTTTGACTATCTGATCGTGGAACTTGCCGCACGCACGAGTGAACCCGGAATGTACTACCTCCACGGTGAACTGTACGTGCCACTTGGAACGCTTGAGGAGAATGAGGAGACCGGCATGACCGGTATCGGTTTTCAGATCATGGAGCTGGCAACGGCTGCGGTTTACCTGAACGAGAGTACTCAATCGGTTGCGATTAATTTTGAGGGTGGCAGCATCCGCAATAATGAAATAAACGGTCCCTACGAAGTTAAAGTCAATGTCAACAACGAGACGTGGGGCTTTGGTCATGCATTCGATCACACGACTGGCGATTATGAGTTTGCGCAGTTTGAGCAACCAGCTCTGCTGCTCTCGGGTCCGGTGCGCTCGAAGGGGGATGCCGTCGAACTGGCACGAGAGAAGGCACAGGAACTCGGTATCGCGGTCAGGGCGGTGAATTACACCGAGATTCGGATCGAACGCGCCCGTGAGATATGGTCGCTCGATTTCGAGGGCGAGGAATTTGATGAGCGGTTCGTGATTCATGGCGAAGATGATGTCGAGCACCAGACACTGAACGGGACAATGAAAGGAATTCCGATGAAAGGCGTTCCTGCGATCAATGCTGCAAGCGTAATTGCGATTGTGGTGCTGGTATGCGCTCTTTGCTCGAGGAGATGGAGGCGTCGCACGTAGTTTGGTGACCCAAACATCTACACCAGCCGCAGTTCCCCTGTGACCGCGTCCAGTTTATCAGACCTGCCAGGCCCTATGCCGAGTGCTGTGACAGTGCCAGGCGGTATCTCGGTTAGACCCGCGTCCGTGATCAGCGATGCCGGAAGTCCTGCGGCTTCCGCGTCCATCTTCAGTTCATACATCTCTGAAAGGTCCTTCACCTGCAGCACGATCTTCTTCTGCCCGCCCTCCTTCCACGCCCTGCGGTCGCTCGAATCTGCTTGCTCTGCCGCGGATACCGCAGCATGTGCGACCTGCACCGCAAGTTTCCCGCGTGAGAGTTTCAGATCCTCCCGGATGATGATGCACTGTTTGTACTCGGTCATGTGAAGATATATGAACGCTCGAAACATTATACCATTGTATGATGACGCAAGCGTCGACGCCAAAGGCGTTAGCAGACGGGGTGATCCTTTCCGTATTCGAATCGGATGAGCGGTTTCGGAGCGTGCTTTCGAGAGCGATAAAGGAGGAACTTGGCATGACCGTCCTCGAATTCAGCGAATGCGCCTCGATTCCGCACAGCACGATGTACAAGATACTCGAAGGGCGCCGCGAGCCGAATGTGAAGACGCTTCGCCAGATCGTAAAGGCGATACGAAAACTCGAAGGGACTGAGAAGAACTTTATAGCGGTCATTGCAGCCCGCCCGGTACTCGACCGCATCACAGAGAGGCAGATACTGATCGATGGCGAGAGCGTGGTTGTGCGAGAGTATGCAGCAGCCACGATGGAGGATGCGATCATAGCAGCGGTTCGTGCCGAGCGTGACGGCGCATCAGCGCTCGTATGCGCACCGATCGTAAGCCCGACTGTCGAGAAGATATTAAGCATCCCGGTGGCAACGATCAATCCGACGAGCAGCATTGTGCGGGCGATCGAACTTGCCGCA
>DAOURL010000113.1 GCA_030625165.1 Methanosarcinales archaeon
AACTACGTCCGCTTCCTCGACTACGCAGCCGGGCACATCTTCCTGCGCAAGGTGGGCGGCGGGTACATCTTCGTGCACAGGCTGCTGCTGGAATACTTTGCTTCGCTTGAGCCGGAAGAAGATGGTTGAGGTCGCATAGTCAGGACGGTAGTCTACAGGGGCGCACGCACGGAAAGCTCCCGAATCCGGATGCGTGGTTGCTAATGCGGATGATCTGACACACAACAATCCCCCAATCAAAACCCTTTAGCACACACCCATCCAAAGATTATAACCTGCCAGAGGAATCCCACCATGAACCTGAACGAACTTGCCGCCCGCCTGATAAAAGGCGAAGACCTCCACACCGAGTTTAAGGAGCGCATCATTCATGCCGATGATTTAGCCGCATCAATCATCGCATTTGCCAATACGGACGGGGGACAGATGATCTTTGGGGTGAACGATGAGCGAGAGATCACAGGTCTTGGTGATGAAACAGACCATGTACTCCGGTTCATAGACAACGTAGCATTCAACAATTGCGAGCCTCCTGTTACGATCGTTCAGGAGACTGTAAGGGACCAGCAGGGACGAATTGTAGTCGTCGTAAACATCCCGAAGGGGGACCATCGCCCGTATCGAACGAATCGAGGCGTGTACTACGTGCGGACCGCATCAGGACGCAGGCAGGCGTCTCGCGAAGAACTCTTGCGACTGTTCCAATCCACCGAGAGCTTTTATTATGACGAAACGTCTGTAATTCAAAGTAATGTTGTGGATCTGGACGATAAAGCTATAGAAAGTATGCTAAAAGATATTGCGGAGCAGGGCTTCGATATTGCTGGCATTTCAGGTGAGCGCCTCTTAGTAAACTGGCATCTGGTCAGAGAGACAAAAACGGACATCGGGACGCATCCCACCCCCACTCTTACAGGAATTCTCTTTCTTGCCAGTCATCCACAGCAGTTTCTTCCTTACGCGTACGTCTCCGCGCTTCGCATTCCCGGAACCGATATATCGGCAGAACCTTACGATCAGAAGCATATCGAGGGGCGCATGGTGGATATGCTCCATGATGTGATGCGGTTTCTGGATATTCACCTGATGCGCCCCCACAAAATCGTTGGGCTGCTGCCTGAAGCGAGACCCGAGCTTCCCGTGGTTACGTTAAGAGAGTCTCTTGTGAACGCGCTGGCACACCGTGATTACACAATCTCTGCGCCTGTGCGGGTGATCGTCTTTGATGACCGTGTTGAGATACGGACACCGGGCAAGCTTCCGAACACGGTCACGATCGAGTCTATGAGGTGGGGTGTACATGTCCTGCGTAACCCGACGATCTACAACGTCTTTCTGAAGTTGGGGTTTGTAACCGATGCGGGAAGTGGTATTCCAAGGATGATTCGCGTCTTTCGTGAGGCTACAGGGCAGGAACCTATTCTTCGCATGGAGGGGAATGAATTCGTTACAGCATTCCCCCGGTCTTTTACGCAGTGATCTTCCGGAGTGGGGGTGGACAGTATCGAATCAGAGAGAATGCAGTATATAAATATGTGAGACACGTGGAAAATGGGTTTAAGAGGTGGGGGCGACGCTGCCTGGAGCCTGCGTCCATCATGACACGCACAAACACTCTACAGATTCGCCATCAATGCGATATCCTGCATATCCCACCCGATCACCCCCTCAGAATCCATAAGTTCCCTTAATTCAGGAGTAAATCCACTTTTAGAGACCACAAGATAATATTCCTTCCTCTCCCCCTTATGCCAGTTCACCAGATCTTTCTTCTTCTTTAGACGCTCCATGATGCCATATCCCGCCATTTTATTCGTCCATTTAACCTCCCCGAAAAGTATCTCCCTGGTCTGTTCATTGACCGCCACCAGGTCTATTTCATCCCCTCGCCGGTTCCACCACCTACCGATCCCGGACGCCTTGAAAGGCAGGTTATCAAGAGCGATCTCTGTTGCGATGTCTTCAAAAACCCTGCCAACGAATGCCGGCAGATATGATATCGTTTGTTCCAGTGCGATCTCATATCTACCCGATTCTAAGAAGGAAATGTTCGGGTTTACAAATCTGAACCAGAAACGCACTGTATGATCTTTTATGAAGTACCGCCCCATCTTTTTTCCACCCAGGAGCGGTTCTCTCCGTTCCATGATATCGAATGTGCTGGCAAGTTCGTTTAAGTATTTGCCAAGACTGTTCATCAGAATGCCCGTAGTGTCTGAAATCTCTTTTAAGGTGTTCTTTCCGAGTGATGCTGCCTCAAGTATCGAGAAATAAGTGGAATAATTTCTTCCGAACTCGTTTATCAGAATCTGTCTGACCTCGTCCTGCAGCAACGCGTTCTTGCCGAAGATCATGGATTTCAGAACACTTTCATAACTGTCAAGCCCGTAACTTTCCACCAGCTGATAGTACCTTGGAGTGCCGCCAAGTGTGGAATACATCTTTACAATCTCTTCTTCGCTTTTAAATCCCATGTCTATGCATATCTTTCTAACCCACCTGTAGTTTAGAGGTTTAAGATCGATTTTAGCAGTAGACCTTCCATATAGCGGCTCTTTTTCGTCTATAAATATTTTTTTCATCAGTCCGATGTATGAGCCAACAAAGATCAGTAGTATACGCGAGGTATCTGAATAACTATCCCAGTACTTCTGGAATATGGAGAATATGGCAGGATCAACCGCTCGGAAGTTCTGGAATTCGTCGAAGACCACGACAAGATGCCTATCTTTCGAATACTCAAATAAAAACCTTATGAAATCGTCCCAATTGGAAAAATCTGGCACGAAACTGCCGGAGTTCACCCTTACGATCCCGGAGAATTCTTTCAGCAACAGAGCACTGGTCTTCTTATCCACAAAAAAGTACATTGGTTCAAGAGATTCCAGAACGAGCCGCGTCTTCCCAACCCTCCGCCTGCCATAAACGACAAGCATGTGGGCATGTTTGTAACTGAGGACTGATAGATTTTTGATCGCAGCGACTTCTTCCTGCCGGTTATAAAATCTCATGATAAACAATCGTACTTTATAGTATAATACTTTTTCGTACAACTGGAGCGGTCAACGTACGTGATGACGGGTCGGCAGAAGATTTCGAAGATATGAAAGACGATGAGATATTGGTGATGCTCGCAAAAGTTATCCCCCAGCCGGATAATCACTAAAGCAGATGAAGATCGCAATCACAGGCAAAGGCGGCGTTGGGAAGACAACGCTTGCAGGCACACTCGCCAGGATATTCGCAGAGGATGGCTTCCCGGTCCTTGCGATCGACGCGGACCCTGACATGAATCTCGCGTCTGCAATCGGCATCAGAAACCCGCCTGCCCCGCTCACCGAACAGAAGCGAATGATCGAAGAGCGGGCAGGCACCGGCATGGGCGGGGTCTTTAAATTAAACCCGAAGGTGGACGACATCGCCATGCGGTTCGGCACAACCGAGCACGGCGTCTCGATGCTTACGATGGGGACCATCGACACAGGCGGATCAGGATGCGCATGTCCTGCATCCTCGCTCCTGCGTGCGCTGCTGCGCCATCTGCTGCTCCGGGAGTCAAGTATCGTGATCCTTGACATGGAGGCTGGAATCGAGCATCTCGGGCGCGGAACCGCCCGCGGGGTCGATCTGATGATCGTGGTGGTTGAGCCCGGCGCGAGATCGATCGAGACTGCTGCGCGGATACAGAAGTTGAGCAGAGAGATAGGGGTTCCAAGGCTGTCTGCTGTTGTCAACAAGACTGGCGGGCGCGATGATCTCGATACAATCAGCGCACGTCTGAATGAACTTGGAATTCCTGTGATCGGTGCGATTCCGTACGATGAGGCGCTGATACAGGCGGATATGAGCGGCAGGGCGCCGTTTGACCTGGGCGGAGATGCGGTTTTGGCGATCAGGAGGATAAGGGATGCGATCATGTCATCGGCGGATAGCGATTGATGCAACTGAGAGTTGCTCATCAGGTCAGAAGTGGTCTTTGAGTTGGGGGATCATCATAGACAAAAACCATCCCACCTACCAGAACAACCCCGCAACGCCTGGGTCCCTCGAAAGGTTAATATGCACCCGATAACAAGATCATGAAGCACAACATCGGATGCTCCGATAGTGTAGCTCGGCCAATCATTCGGGGCTCTCAATCCCGCGACTCGGGTTCAAATCCCGATCGGAGCATGGTGAAAACCTTTAATATCAACAGAACATACCTACATACAAACCAAATAGGAGGAAAATATGGCAGCAGAAAAGCCACACATGAATCTGGCAGTCATCGGACATATCGATCATGGAAAATCGACACTTGTCGGACGATTGCTGTATGAGACCGGAACCATACCAGCGCATGTCATCGAGAAGTACAAGGTAGAAGCCGAAGAGAAAGGGAAAGGATCGTTCGCTTTTGCGTGGGTTATGGATTCACTGAAAGAAGAACGAGAGCGGGGTATCACGATCGACATCGCACACAAAAGGTTCGATACCGATAAATACTACTACACCATCGTAGACTGTCCTGGTCACAGGGACTTTGTCAAGAACATGATCACCGGTGCATCTCAGGCGGATGCCGCGGTTCTGACCGTAGATGCAAAGGACGGGGTCATGGAACAGACCAAGGAGCATGTATTCCTGGCGACAACACTTGGAATCAACCAGCTAATCATCGCGGTCAACAAGATGGATAGTGTTGATTACAGCGAGGATCGCTTCAATGAAGTGAAGGATGATGTCAGCGCCCTCCTAAAGATGGTCGGGTACAAGCCAGACGACATAAACTTCATACCAACCTCCGCGCTCTTCGGTGCAAACATATCCGAATTAAGCAAGGATACGCCATGGTACAAGGGACCGACCATTCTCGAAGGTCTTGATATGTTCACAGCTCCTGAAAAGCCGACAGGCTTGCCACTGCGCATTCCTGTGCAGGATGCATACACAATATCAGGTATCGGAACCGTTCCTGTCGGACGTGTCGAGACCGGAACCATGAAACCGGGAGACAAGGTAACATTCATGCCAAGCGGCGCAACAGGCGAGGTAAAATCGATCGAGATGCACCACGAGGAAATCGCAGAAGCGGTTCCTGGTGATAACATCGGATTCAATGTCCGTGGTATCGGCAAGAAGGACGTGAGACGGGGCGACGTAATGGGTCCTGCAAGCGATCCGCCAACGGTTGCTGATGAGTTCACCGCGCAGATCGTGGTGCTCCAGCATCCGTCTGCGATAACTGCAGGGTATACTCCGGTCTTCCACTGCCACACGGCACAGACCGCATGCACGTTCTTATCGATCGATAAGAAACTCGATCCGCGCACCGGGCAGGTTTCCGAGGAGAATCCCACATTCATAAAGGCAGGAGATGCGGCTATCGTCACGATCAAGCCAACGAGGCCTATGGTCATCGAGCCGTACAAGGATATTCCGCAACTCGGCAGATTCGCTATACGCGATATGGGAACGACCATCGCTGCTGGTATGTGTATCAGCGTCAAGAAGCGATGATCGCTTCTTCTATTTTTTTGGAGTTAAATGAGCCATAAAGCAAGGATACGGTTATCAGGCACAAATCCGGTAGAACTGGATAACGTCTGTGGACAGGTCAGGAGTATAGCAGAGCGGACCGGCATCGAGATCGCAGGTCCGATTCCACTGCCAACCAAGAGATTGGTGGTCCCGGTTCGGAAGAGTCCGGACGGCGAGGGCACCGAGACATGGGATCACTGGGAGATGCGGGTGCACAAGCGCCTGATCGACCTTGCGGCAGATGAGCGGGCGCTGCGCCAGTTGATGCGCATCAAAGTCCCGAATAATGTTAATATAGAGATCGTGCTTGAGAATTGATCTTTGATTGGTGCAAAAGGCATGGCACGATCATAACCACGGGATTTGCACCTCGTGGTTCTATACTTATGCGGCAATGCCCCGCCCTGCTGGCGGTGGCATCGATGCATCCTGCATGGGTGCATTGCGGTTTGTTTTGATCCAGTGCCAGCGTTATGTTTACGGCTCCCGCGTGAACCGAAGTAATATATAACACGCGGCACAATCAATAATCTATCATAATAAACGAGGTTAATCGGAATGATGTTAATCGGAGAAGCACTGATCGGTGAGGCGCCTGAACTTGCGCACGTCGATCTGATAATAGGAGAGAAAAACGGTCCTGTCGGGCAGGCGTTTGCGACCGGGATGACGCAACTATCAGGAGGGCACACCCCGCTCCTATCGGTCATCCGCCCGAACCTGCTCACGAAGCCAGCGTGCCTGATCGTTCCAAAAGTCACTGTGAAAAATATGGAACAAGCAGCGCTCATATTCGGTCCTGCGCAGGCGGCTGTTGCAAAGGCGGTTGCGGATGCTGTGGAGGACGGGGTCGTCCCAACGGAACAGGCAGAGGAGCTCGTAATCGTTGCAAGCGTCTTCATCCACCCGGACGCGAAGGATTACAACCGGATCTACCGGTACAACTACGGCGCGACGAAGCTTGCGCTCAAGCGTGCGATGGACGGATTTCCAGGGATCGAGACGGTTCTTGATGAGAAGGATCGCGGCGCACATGCGATCATGGGATTCAAGGTCTCGCGTCTGTGGGATCCGCCGTATCTGCAGGTCGCTCTTGATAATCCGGATATCGACCAGATACTGCATGTCGTGGAAACGCTTCCTGATAGCGACCACCTGATCCTTGAGGCGGGAACGCCACTCATCAAGCGGTATGGCGTGGACGTGATCGCAAGGCTTAGGGAAGCGAAGCCGAATGCGTTCATCGTTGCCGATCTAAAGACGCTTGATACAGGCAATCTCGAGGCACGCATGGTTGCCGATGCAACCGCTGATGCTGTTGTGATATCTGCGCTCGCACCAATCCCGACGATTGTGAATGCAATTAAGGAGGCGCACAAGACCGGGATCTATGCCATCATCGACACACTGAACCTGCCGGATCCGATGCCAAAGTTGCGCGAACTTGGCGAGCTCGGGGCTCTTCCTGATGTCGTCGAACTGCACCGTGCGATCGATGCCGAGAAGACCGAGCACCAGTGGGGCAGCATCCCTGCAATAAAGGCACTCTCGGATAAGATTCTGGTTGCGGTTGCCGGCGGCATCAGGGCAGATACGATACAGGATGCCAAAGACGCGGGAGCCGACATCCTCGTGGTCGGGCGTGCGATCACGAATGCGAAGGATGTGCGGCAGGCAGCCGAGATGTTCATAGAAGGACTA
>DAOURL010000044.1 GCA_030625165.1 Methanosarcinales archaeon
AAGACCATGGCCTGAACCACCCATTACTTTAACAGCATAGAGGCTGGCATTTGGGGCTACGCCTACCACACCAATCCCATTCCCCTCAGCAGCGATGATGCCTGCCACGTGGGTGCCATGGCTATTGTAGCTATCATCAAATGGATCAGGATCGTTGAACACGAAATCATAACCGCCTTTATAATTATCATTCAAGTCTTCGTGAGTATAATCTATACCGGTATCAATGACTGCCACTTTGACCCCGGTACCATCAATGCCGTTGTTATGTACCATTTCACAGCCAATGTGGCTCACACCTGAGGAATTCACGTATTCATCGGTTGCTATCGTAAGTATTACATCATCCTCAATATATGCGACCCTTGGGTTCTTTCTCATAATGTATATCGCCCGCTCTGATAAACTGGCAGATACAGCAGGGATTAAGCGATACTCATGTTTTACAACACCCCCCCCACTGTGGATCAATGCCTTTTCCGGGGGAATGGGCATCTGGTGAAATCCAATAATAACATCACGTCGTGGTTCTTCTGAGTAAGCTGTCCCACTCAATAATATGATAATAATTGTTAAAAACGCTATTATAAGCGCCAAAAAGGATTTTTTCATATCTTCCTACATCAAAAAAAGTAAAGATAGGGATTTGATAACAAATCCCTATTCGATGTCCTTTGGCTTCTTATGTGGTTTGTTCGGGTTATCTGATCCCTTATCCAGCTATCGTGGCAGAGTCAGAATCATGCAGAGTCGTAACGGTTACTTCGTTTCCACCCATTGCTGACGGACAGTCAACCACGATCCGGGTATCGTCCCAAGTGACAACATTGGATTCAAGGGCATTGCCTTCGCAAGTGACGGTAACACCGGGTAACTCATTATATGATTCATCGCCGAACCCTGAACCACGGACGGTCACAATGCTCCTCCTAATCGTGGCTGAATCGATTGTTACCTGAGGCACAACCACTATTGACACCAATCTGCTCGCCATGTCATCCTTGACCACACGCAGTTCGTAACTTCCTTCAACCAGTTGTGGGCTGGTCACTACTATCTCCGAGGCGGTTATGAAATCAGGTGTCAGTGTTATATTTTCTGCACCAATATAAATAACCACATTGGAAGTATAGTCAGTACAATTCACAGTACCCTCGAAGTTGTAACCGGTAATGGTCACCACGTTTTCCACACCAGCCCACAGACTGACAGGATCTACCTGATCGATACTCGGGATTATCGGTCCTGTCTGCGGTGCAACGGCATCGCTGGATACCACATACCATGCATGACAGCCCGCGCAGTCCCAATTAGCACCTATATGGCCATATCCGAGATCGCCTTTGGTAGTATCGTAGTTGTACTGGATATTGTGCAGCGATTTGACACCATGACAATCTTCACATTTTCTGATGCTGAGCAGATCCGCATCAGTATTGCCGTGGCACATATCGCACTCGAGGCTCAGATTACCAAGATTATGGTGCGTCTCGGGGTTACTGTAAATCGGTGGTTGCGCTGTGCTGTCGGGTTCATGACATGCCTCACAGCCACCCCATTTCTTGCCGGTTGTAGCGTCCATCGCGGTATAGCTGGTATCCGGGGTTACCAATGACGTATCATAGGTTGGGATATAATGCCCATCATTATAGTCGTCAACATAGCTACCGTGGCAGTGACTACACTCCCTGGCTATAGCTTTTGGTGTGTCGTGGTGTGGTGATGAAAGATGGCACACCACGCAGTCCCTGGTCGGGGATATAACGCCCCCACCTGAACCAATCGCGTGGCAGTCTAGACATTCATACCCCTCATCTGGTACTAACAGGTGGTGTCTGTCCGGAACGCCAGAACTATGACATGCCCTACAGTCATCTTCTGCGAATTCTCCACACACGGTGTCGTATATTCCCAGATCCTGATTCGCCGGGGGTGGCGGTACTAGTGCTAATGCTATACCAATCGTCAGAACAACAATTAATATAGTTAGCCCATACAATATTCTTTTTCTTTTCACTACTATAATATCCTCCTCCTTGTGTTTATAGCAAGGCATAATACGATCAACCCCTCATAAAGTTTTCGTTTTTTTGGCATCGGGGCAAAATTCGCGCACACCCGAACCCGCGCCAGTGGCCACGTCGCCCATGATCTCGGGGATTTCCAACTCTTCAGATATTGTGCCCCACAAGCCTCAGCCGCGTCTCAGTTTCCCATCCGCGAATCAAGCCATTTCCTTAAGTGGCTGCGCCAAATCGGAATTTCACCATCGGATTAACCGATTCCGAATGCGGCACTGTCTAAAAATCCGAGTGTTTTCCGCCGATTTACTCGATTCGTGCCATTCGTTTAAACGTGAGCATTCGTGCTGTGAGCGCAAGCGTAGCGAAGCCGTTGGCATAAAATCAGCAATGGATTTTCAGATGCAGGGACGTGGCGCAGAGTGTGGCGGGGTTATCTACACCAGAGAGGACGACAGCCCCCCATTAATCATCATTAAATACTATGGAAGCGCAATTTGCAAATATGGATACAGAAGTCTTACTCGAACTTAGTGATGCAGTGGATGTTCGCGAAAAAGAGTTTTCAGAGTTCTCCAAATCAATATCGGAACTGTCAGAAGATGACCATCCTGATGATGAGGCATATATCAAAGAGTTTTACGAGCGTGTTCATGGTTTCATGGACAAAACTACCGATCTGATCGCAGCATACCAGGAGTATATAGCAGCGCTTGAGAACGCATGTACCGAACAAGAAGAATAGCGATCTACGGCAAAGGCGGGATCGGCAAGTCCAGCACCGCCTCAAATGTCGCAGCAGCGTGCGCGGATGACGGGTATTCAGTCACTATCATCGGTTGCGACCCGAAGAGCGATTCCTCGATCACGCTGCTCAATGGTAGGCGGATTCCGACAGTGATGGATCTGATGCGGCAGGGAGCCGAGCTATCTGAGGAGAATGTCGTCTACGAAGGTTACAAGGGCGTCAAGTGCATCGAGGTCGGCGGACCAGAGCCCGGTGTCGGATGTGCGGGCAGGGGGATCATCGTCGCGGTCACAGAACTGCAGAAGATCACAACAGCGCTTACAGAGAGCGATCTTGTGATCTACGACGTGCCAGGGGACATTGTGTGCGGCGGCTTTGTGGCGCCGATCCGAAAGGGGCTTGTTAGCGAGGCATATATCATCTCGTCAGGCGAATACATGCCGATTTATGCGGCAAACAATATCTGCAAAGGGCTTTTGAAACTGAAGATGCCGCTTAGCGGCGTGATCTGCAATTCAAGGAATGTACCGAGAGAAGAAGAGATCATAACCGAATTTGCGTCGGCAATCGGAAGTAAACTCGTTGCATTCATCCCGAAAGACGATATCGTGCAGGACTGCGAGCGGCAGGGGTTCTCTGTGCTCGAAAGTGCTCCCAACTCCGCAATCGCAGATGTGTACCGCAAGCTTGCGAAAGCGGTCATGAACTGCGAACATTCAGCGATACCATCTCCGATGGAGGACGATAGCCTCCGTGAACTGCTCAATATATAGGTGTATGTGCGAGGTGTAGACGATGAATAGACAAATCTTAATCGATCTTCTTACAAATATTCTAAGCTCGCAGGGGTACGATGTGAATCCCCTGATCAGGGGAACCCATCCGCGAACCGATCTGGTTGTTGCGAAGGACGGGAGGATGACCTGCGTCCAGTATGGCGGGACCGAGACCGATCTGCGGTATTTCGCAGATGCCATGCAGGGGGCTTACGATGCGCTCTTCATATCCGACGAAATCACTGACCAGATGACGCTCTTCGCGGATCGGTACAACATCAGGATGTGGGGTCGTGCCGAACTCGAGACCCGCATCGGAAAGGCGATGCTTGCAGAGGCAGAAGACACGCGTTATGATCTTCTGGGTCAGGAGTACCAGAAGTCTCATGAGTATGAGCCCCATGAGTACCAGAAGTATGAGCCTCGGGGGTACCATGAGTCTCAGGGGTATTCTGCTGGCAGGATGCCAGAGATCGTCGAGATCGCGGACGATTCGCGTGATGCGCTGCAGCTTCGATGCACGGCTATACGCGTGGATGAGAGACGTGCGATCGCGACTGCGAAGGGGTTCGTCAGCAGTGCAACCGGTGCTGCCATCGAGTTTGTGCCGTTCTGGAATTATAGCTATGTCATTGATACGTACCGGCAGCACAAGACAAAGGCGATACACCTATCAGCAGAGGGTTCAGGCGCGATCAATGCCTTGAACAGAGAGAAACACGATCACCTGCAGGAGGTATGCGATTCCATATCTGTTCCCTGTCAGGATTACGAGATAAAAAGCCCGACCGTGACGAAAGTCGAAGCAAGGGGAGAGATACTAAACGATGCGATCGAGAGCAACACGAAAAACGTATCCTCCTCCAGCACATCAGGCGGTGCCATCATCACCGAGCACAGGACAGTGAGACCCATGGCAAAGGACATCGATCTCGATATGGAACTTGTGTACCTGCCAGTCTGGGAGGTTAAAGGTATGAATGGCAGCATTATGATCGACGCTCATGATGGAAGTGCTATGACCGCTCCGGTCGATGACGATGTCGAGTTTCTGTGAACCACGAATTTGATCCGAAAAATTCTGCGATTCCGCAATTCTGCCTCAATTTATAGGGCGATCCCGGCAAGTATCGCTTAACCCATTATGCCCCGGTCACTCATCTGACTGTGGGACGCGACCTAACAGATCAAGCGACCGCATCCACTCGCCGACCGGCTCACGCGATGTCCCGACAACGAGGCGCTTCTGGCCGCGCACATCTTCCATCATGCCCCGCGCCTCGACAACCTCACCAGCCAGCGCCTGACCTGCGTATGTGTGCGTGTAACAGAGGATCTTGGATACGACCGGATGGTCGATCTCGTATACCGCGGGACTGTCGAATGCGAGATCTGCGCTTAGAACCCGCGCGGTCAAGCTGCACCGCCGCAGATCGGTTCCGCGCTCCTGTGTAACTGGCAGTTGATCCCAGTCACGGACAAATAGCAGGTCGAAATACGTACCGCCCACCATGCCCCGGTTCCCTTTCCGCAATTCATGGGTCAAGAACTCCTCAAACGAGATCTCTGGAACTCTCTTCGCATATATCTGGTGCCACATATCCTCGCTGATCTCTGTGATCTCGAGTTTGTCAGAATCTCGGTCTCGATCTATGCCTTGATCTCCGTCTCTGCCCCTGTTTCTCGAAATCTCCCGCAAAATTGCATCTCTCGCAAGGAACCAGTATCGCCCGTACACCACGAAATCGATGTCCGAACCTTCGATCTGCAATCCGGGAAGCATCGAACCCGTGATCCCCATCTTATCGACCGGGATTCCAGCACTCTTAAGCACGTCAATGATCACAGCGACCCGCGGATCCTCCTTTGCAAGGGCGGTTATTCGCTCGTTCGATCTTAGAACCTTTGAGATCGCATCTTCAGGCAGACGGAACTTCCACGAGGCACGGTTCTTCTCCAGAAACTCGCCAGACTCGTCAAAATCAAGTTTGCGGTACCTGACCCCGCCCATCTCACGATCGCCGTTCTGATCAGGTATATATCTGAGGACTGCTTGCACGCCCCCGGTATGATCGTAACCTGCCGCTGCAAAGATCCAGTCGTTGTCCGTGACAATAAAATCGCGCAGTCGGATGTTCGTTGCGTGCATTATAGCGGGGGATGGATTTGAACCATCGATCTTCGGGTTATGAGCCCGACGGGATATCCTGGCTACCCTACCCCGCTGGCATGGTTGCATACCAGATACAGTGCCGGCAATACATAAAGGCTTTGATCACTTTGGCACCAAGTCACGAACCCATCGCACCGAACGCTTCAAATGTTTTATATGATGGGGTGATATATAGCAATTGTGAAAGTAAGCAACCAGATCACAGGAAGAAACATAGCCGCAATTATTATCACACTTGCCATAGTATGTTCTGCGTTCGGCTGCATCGGCGGCGATAAACCGTCCGAACAGAAACCAACGACCCCATGGGTGGCGCCGGAGCGTCCTTATGTCGAATCGGTCGACACATCCCAACTGAAACTCGGAGTTCCCTCTGATGCGACCATAACGATCTTTAACAATGGAAACGAGACCGTTACGAAAGAGAAGATCGTCATGACCGCAACTGCAGTCAAGATGGATGACTGGAAGGTTAACCTTGGTATGAAAAGCATGTCTGCCGAAGAGAAGACCGAGACGTACACACTCAAATTCGACGATCGGATCGAGAGCGGTGAGTCGCGTGAATTGTGTGCAGAGTTTAATCTGCCCGCGAAAGTCGAAACAAAGATCGGAAAAGTCTCGATTGCGGGAACATACCATGTGGTGATCAAAGTGTATGCAAACGATGAATTGATAGGTGAAAAGATACTAACAAATTTACATCTGACATGAAGTGATTATATGACCAAAAAAACGAAAGGACAGAAGAAACTGCTCGCAAAGGCACACAATCAGAACCAGCGTGTTCCTGTTTGGGCGATTATGAAGACGAATCGGAAGGTTTCAACCCATCCGAAGAGACGTCACTGGAGACGCAACAGCATCAAGGATTGAACCTGAGGAGTGATTGAATATGATGGAGAAGGAACAGATATACACGATACCGCTGCGGTCTGTGAAGCGCACGCCCAGATGGAAGCGGAGTAAAAGGGCAGTAAAAGATGTGCGCGCGTATCTCACACGGCACATGAAGACGGATTCCGAGAGCGTCAAACTGGATCGCACGATCAATGAGGCGATCTGGAGGCGGGGCGCGCAGAAGCCGCCGAGACGTATTAGGGTACGTGCCGTGCGGTTTGAGGACGGTGTTGTGGAGGCGGAACTCGCTTGACTGCGGTCTCTGTCGAATACGGTGCTGAAAGCTTTATTGAAGAGGTGAGAGTGCGCTGGATCGAAAACTGACGCTTTATGGCAGTGCCGTACTCGGCATCTTCGCCACAGTGACCGAGAACGTAGCATTCGTTCCGGCAGGTGTGCCTGACGCGGTCGCGCAACAGATCGAGGATGTGCTGCAGGTTCGGATTGTACCGGTTTCGCTGGCAGGGAGTTTCATCGTGGGATCTCTGTCGTGTGGGAACTGCACCGGGTTTGTGGTCTCAAAGTATGCGCACCCAAGTGAGATCGAAGAACTGCGGGAGTTTGGCGACGTGCAGCCGCTCCCGAGCCTCATGAACGCCTGTGGAAACATCATTCTCGCAAACGACACCGCTGCAATCGTGCACCCGCTCCTCTCTGATCGGGCGGTGAAGGTGATTGAGGCGACGCTGCAGGTGGATGTGCAGAGGACGACCATCGCCGGGTTAAAGACGGTTGGCATGGCTGGAATCGCCACCAACAAGGGGGTTCTGGTGCATCCGAAGGTGAGCGACGCTGAAATAGCGATTCTCGAGGACGTGTTCGGTCTTCCGGTTGATATCGGGACTGTCAATTTCGGATCGCCGCTTATCGGGTCGGGGTTGCTTGCAAACTCGTCAGGGTACCTTGCAGGCGCTGACACCACAGGACCGGAACTCGGCAGAATCGAGGATGCGCTCGGGTACCTATGAGCGCGAGACATCTTGTTCCCGAAAAACTATTCTTTACAAGCGGAGTCGGAAGACATGCCGATCATCTGGTATCATTCGGGATGGCGCTTCGCGATGCCGGGATCGAGCATCTGAATCTTGTCACGGTCAGCTCGATCGTACCTCCAGGATGCCGGATCATCCCGAAATCCGAAGGGGTACCGGAACTTGAGGCAGGAGAGATCGCTTTCGTTGTGCTTTCGAGGAATGCAACCGATGAGCCGGATCGGTTAATATCCACATCCATCGGATGCGCGCTTCCACGCGACGCTGATAGGTTCGGGTATCTCGCGGAATACCATGCATCCGGCAAGAACAAGGATGAGACGCTGGAGTACGCATGTAATCTTGCGCCAGAGATGTACGCGACACTCTCTGGCGACGGCGCCACCAAACTTACAGGCATCGCAAGGGATGCGGTTTCGGGTCAGGGCTGGACAACCGCGATATGCGCGGCGGTATTCTTGATGCCAGAGGTGTGATATGACAACAACCATCGCAGTCACAGGGAAAGGCGGAACAGGGAAAACAGCAGTCACCGCGCTCTTGATCAGGCACGTTATGCGCGGCGAGTGTGTGCTGCTTGCGGTCGATGCCGATCCCGACACCAATCTTCCGGAGGCGCTTGGCGATACCGTTTCCAGGACCGTGGGCGATATCAGGGAGATGGTGCTCGAAGGTCTTCCGCCCGATGCTGACAAGATGCTGGTGCTCGAATCGAGGATATACGAGATACTTACAGAGACGCCAAAGTATGACCTGCTTGTGATGGGGCGACCCGATGGACCCGGATGCTATTGCTATGCAAACAACCTGCTCCGCGGCATCATGGATAAGATCACAAAGAACTATGACCTCACACTAATCGATACCGCGGCAGGTCTTGAGCATCTGAGCAGGAGAATCATCCGCAACCTCGATATTTTACTTGTGGTGACCGATGGCTCGCGCAAAGGGCTTCTCACTGCCGAGCGGATACGCAATCTCGCAGGCGAACTCGATCTCGGATTCAAAAATATCTACATCATCTTAAACAAGGTCACACCTGATAACAGGGAGAGTTTGCAGAAGTATGCATCGGAACTCGGTTTCGAGATCGCGGGAACGATCCCGTTCGATGCTAAACTTGCAGACTACGACCTCGATGGAACTCCTCTCATCGATCTGCCTGATGACTCGGAAGCGGTCACAGAGGTGGAGCGGATCGCAGAGTTGATCGGGATCTGACAATCCATTTATGCCACTCCGTAAGCGCAATTTGGAATTCTAACTAATGGTTTTATCACGAATGGCGCGAATAAATGAATCTCACGAATGTAGGGGGAAATAGCTGCCATATTCGTGTTATTTGTGTAATTCGTCCCATTCGTGTTTAAGACCTGCACACGCGTTTGTCGAATCTATCTTCAGACCCGATCATACTGCCGAAAGTTACAAAAAACAGTTGTGGTGTGGTATACATATTCGATCATCGCAACCAGAAAAGCGGATGCGAGATGCCTGTAATCCGTGACCTCGATTATGCCCGGAAAAAATAAATAAATCCCGCCGGAATCCGGCGGAATCAGATCTCACTCAGATTGGTGCATGTCCGTTCTCATGACAGGTCATGCAGTCAACATCTACGACAATGTCCTTGTGTGCGTCGGCATGACAATCGACACATGCTCTCGATCCGGTGTGCTCGATGTGACAGTCCGTGCAGTTCTTGGCTGCGTGTAGTGTCGGATAATCGATGAACTCCTGCCTGGTATCCTCGTGGCAGAGCATGCACTGCTCACTGGTCACGATCGCACCGAACTTAATCATCGTCGGAGCGTGTGGATTGTGGCAGGTCAGGCAATCAGCCAGTCCGTAACCATGTTCCAGTTCGTGGCAGTCCAGACAGTTCTTGGATTCGGCATGTTCCTCGTGACATGAGTAGCACCCTTCTCCGATCAACGGCTGTTCGTAACTGTACGTTGTCGGGCTCAGCTTGTTGCGGAGGGCTTCGTAACTGGTATCCTCTGTCGCGTGTCCGCCACCAAATGCCATGAGCTCGGTGTACTCCGTTAAATGACAGTCACCGCAGCCGGCACTGGTGTCTGCCGCATGTGCTGGATGGCAGGATATGCAATCACCGGTTATCTCGGAATCAGCGTGTTGGTAGTTCCCGTGGCACATCGTGCATTCCGTGTACATCGGCGCGATAGGCATGGTATGGCAGCGCGAGCACTCAGAAGAGGTCATACCCACGTGCAGTTCCCTGCTTCCATGCGTAGGGGTGTGACACTCCGTACATCCGCGTATATACCCTTCCGTACATGGTACTGCACGCTCGCCCCTTTGATCGGGGACGATTGTATTGAAGATCGCGGGCCATGTACCTGCACTCGTCATCTTCTGGGTATACTCGGGATTATGACAGCCACCGCACTGCTGCATCTCGATCGATGCGTCCGAATCATAGTATATGATCGAGGCAATGATCAATCCAAGGGTAATCACTATCAACAATGCAAATAATTGACTCTTGTTCATGGTAGACTCCTCGTCAATATTATCATAAGATGTTGAATAACCCTTACCGATTCCTATAAATATGTTTCGGAGTCTGCCGCCAGATTGAAGTAACACTGGTATAGAATATGCATCATGGACTTCGAAGATCTGCGCAACATCCTCTCAAGAGAGCAAAAATCGAAACTTGCAAAGCTCGAGCCAGACTTCTATGGGGGTGTGCGCGCATATCTCGATGGACTGCGAGAGGAGCAACAGACTGCACCCGGGATGGAAGCACAACTCCTTGCCGACGAACTCGAGACCGCGGAAAATCGTTTGCAGCGCATCTTCGAACTTCGGGTTGGGAAGATCGTCAATCTCGCATCATCCCATATACTGGCAGAGATCAAGGGCATCAAGCAGGACATGGATGCGATGACTCCGGTCGAGCGTGATATGTATGATTCGGTGCTTGTCGCGGTGCGGAAGGGCTGGTCCGATATCGAGAGTGCGGTTACAGGCAGGTCAACCCTGCCAGCCACAGAAGATATCCGGTCAGAGGAACTTGTGGAACCTGTGGAAGATGTAGATGAACGCGCCAAAGATGTTTCGGAGGAGCGCGAAGATCTCACCATCGCGCCTGCAGATCACGAGGACCATGGCAACGGCAACCTGAGCGATTACACGGTCGTCCGCGTGCTTAGGGATGTACCAACCTTTATGGGGGCGGACAGTCATCACTATACCCTTGCAAAGAATGATGTGGTGATACTACCAAACCTCAATGCAAATGTACTCTGCAAGCGCAGGGTGGTATTGCCAGTTACGATAAAACAGACAAAAGGTGAAGTTATCAGATGAAAATGCCAGCAAGATTTCGAACCCACTGCCCATACTGCAAGAAGCATACCGAACACAAAGTCGAACGGGTGAAGCCAGCAAAAGCGTCATCCATGACCAGAATCGCGCGGCAGAAGAAGCGGCAGAGCGGCATCGGGAACAGTGGAAAGTTTTCAAAGGTCCCTGGTGGCGACAAGCCCACCAAGCGGATCCATCTCAGATACCGGTGCGGCGAGTGCGGAAAGGCACATGTGAGAAAGTGCTTCAGAGCAGCCAAATTTGAATTGGTGGAATCACAATGAAGAAGAGTATAATACCAACCCCTAAGAGCAAGTTCCTGCGGGTCAAATGTGAATGTCAGAACGAACAGGTCATCTTCGGAAACGCAAGCACCGAAATTAAGTGCATAGTCTGCGATAAGGTGCTTGCAGAACCAACAGGTGGCAGAACAAAGATACTGACCCAGATCCTCGAAGTTCTGGAGTGAGACTATGCGAGAGTGGCCCAGCCAGGGTGATCTGGTCGTTTGCACTGTTGCGAAGGTGATGGACTTTGGCGTCTTCGCAGAACTGGATGAATACGACAAAAAAGAGGGTTTAATCCATATCTCAGAGGTCGCTGCCGGTTGGGTGAAGTATATCCGGGATTATCTGCGCGAGGGGCAGAAGATCGTCTGTAAGGTACTCTCAGTAAACCCAAAGCGCGGTCACATCGATCTCTCGTTCAAGGATGTGAATGAGCACCAGCGCAGGGACAAGATCCAGGAATGGAAGAGCGAACTTCGCGCTGAGAAATGGCTTAGCTTTGCAATAGGCGATGAGACTGTAGAGCGGCAGCTTGCAGATACGCTTCTCGATTCGTTTGGAAGCATGTATAACGCCTTCGAAGAGACTGTGATATCAGGCAAGTCTGTGTTGATCGATGCCGGAATCGACGAGAAATACGCAATCTCGATCGAGGAGGTCGCAATCGAGAATGTGAAGATTCCGTCTGTCGATATCACCGGGTTCCTTGACCTGACATGCCCTGCCCCGGACGGAGTGGATGCGATCAAGAGATCGCTTGCTGCGGCTGCAATCGTCGATGATGAGTGTGTTACACTCGATATCAGTTATGTCGGCGCGCCAAGATACCGCATACACGTCACCGCGCCAGATTACAAACTGGCGGAGAGGATCCTTAAGGAATCTGCGCAGCGCGCAATCGATGAGATCGAGCGTCTGGATGGGGAAGGCACATTCCACAGGCACGAGGAGTGACGTAAGCAAGGATTGGTTCGCGTGAAGTCAAAGATTCTCAAATGCAGCGAGTGCGGCAGGTACACCTTAAAAGCGATCTGTCCTACGTGTGGTGGTGCCGCCATAAACCCGCGCCCAGCCAGATATTCGCCGGAAGACCGGTATGGCGTGTACCGGCGCAGGATGAAGAGATTTTATGACGATGACACAAGAACTTGAACTTGGTGATACCGATAGGCAACTGATAAACTTGATCCAGCTGGACTTTCCACTGGATTTACACCCTTTCCGCACGATAGGGGATCAGATCGGTATATCCGAGCAAGAGGTCATTGATCACCTCAAAAGACTCACAGATATCGGTATAATCCGGAGAATCGGTCCCATTCTAAATACAAAAGGAATCGGCGGGTCCAGCACGCTTATTGCGGTGCGAGTGCCAGAAGATGCGATCGACAGTGTTGCCTCGTGGATCAACGGTTTTGATGAGGTGTCGCACAATTACCTGCGCCCTGGTGCGTATAACATCTGGTTTACGGTTTCAGCAAGCAGTAAGGAGCGATTGCACGAGATGATCAGCGAAATTAAAGCATTTGGATACCCGTTCCTCGAGCTTCCTGTCACACGGCTCTTCAAGATCGGGGTGAAGTTTGAGGTCTGAGGTGTGATGCGAGGAGAGCGAGGTGAGAAAGATGGACGATCTTGATCTGAAACTGATAAAACTGACACAGGACGGAATCGATCTCGTGCCAGATCCCTTCGGGGAGATTGCGCTCGAACTTGCGATCCCTGAGGCAGAGGTGATCGACAGAATCGAGGCGCTCGTGGAGAGCGGCGTCATCCGCAGGTTCGGGGCATCGATTGGGCATCGCGCACTCGGGATCGTTGCAAATGCGATGTGCGTCTGGAACGTCCCGGATGACCGCGTCGAGGAGGTCGGCGCTGTGATGGCAGGGTTTGGCGAGGTCTCGCACTGCTACGAGCGTGTGAGATACCCGGAATGGGACTACAACCTGTACGCGATGATCCATGCCCGTACAAAGGAAGAATGTGGGCATACTGCTCACGATATCTCACGGGCTACGGGCATCTCTGATTATATGCTTTTATTCAGCGAAAAAGAGTTTAAGAAGACTGGTGTGCGGATATGATCTTGTTCGATAGTCGTGGCTGTTATTTGCGTATTCTATTATTGAGCAAGTAGATATGTGCAATGTTAGCCGAAGTTACATTCACGATGTACGTGTTATTCGCTCCCTCTTTTCAGAAATATTAAGGTAATGTCGGAGAGATGGATGAATGTAATAATCATTGTAAGCAAGTGGATTGACTGACGGATCATCGTAATAATAGACAAAGTGCGCTCCACCTCGCTGTTTGATCCCCGCTCTTCCTTGGCGCTTTACACCAATAACCCCCCAGATAAAGAGTTGACGAAGAATCTGGACTGGTTGTTCATTAAGCTGTTCGTGTTCTATAAATCTCTCAAGGCGCGCCATGAGTGCGTCTTGGGACAATTTGTGAAGGGAACCAGAAAGTGAGTCCAGAAGGTTTTTGGTGTATGGGGACTGTTTTTGATACTCAATTATAAGGTCCTTGTATTTACTTTGGCTATATTTCCCTTCCTCAGCTAATCTTGTATCCATTGGCTCAATGACTGAGTGTCCGGTTCGGACTGCCTCTTCAATAGCAAAACGGACAAATGATATGATATCCCGGGGGCGTTTAAATGTTCGATCGATGATGTACTTCTCTGCTGAGGCTCGACTTCTATATGGTCTTGAGGAGAATAGGTTTTCCCAAACTTCATCGTTATTAGTCCCCCTAATATCCAAACTGACTCGAACACGTTCGCATACTACCGCTTTTAGATCATCGAGGTTCCAATATAAAGTTTCTTCATACTGCCGCAGTTTATCTTGGTCATCAAAAAAAAGATTGTCATAAATGTCGGAACGAAGGAAAACGGTAACGATGATCTTGCCAGCAAATGCAGCGTTTAGTTCATTGGATGCCTTAAGAAGTCCAATAATGAGATTCTGAGACTTTGCGGATGCGTCCCAACTGTCGTCGAGTCTATCGATAAGAATACGCACTTGTTTTTCTTGAGGCCACTCAGCATGAAGTAGTGCTTTCAATTCTTCCGTAACCTTCAGGGGGGTGGCGACTGTACCCGTTTCCTCGAAATCAAAACTCACCCATTGGGTTTTAACCCCACTTAAAATCTTCTTGATTTTCTCTACAATATTGAAGAACCCATCTGAAGTTGGAACATAAGCATCCTTCATATATCTATAATATTTAATTAGTTTGGAGCTCTCCGAAACAAGATTGCTTTCATTCAATTTCCAAATCACTGAAGAAAGCAGTGTCAATTTCCAAGCATTTGTATGCGCTTGCTCTGGCAAGATCCCTTTCTCTTCATAATCTTTGAGGGCACTCCATGAATATTGGTCTGGCGTGATTGGTATCACCAGTGCCCCGGATTCCTCTAGTTCAACCTGCATAAGGGCGAATATTGCAGACTTACCGGAACCCTTGCGACCTATCACAATTGTCTTTGTTCCTGCCAAGGCATTCTTGTAGTTTGATGTTTTCAAAAAGTATTCTTGCAGACGTTGGTCTTGTTCAGCCTCGTCCTTTCCGAGGTCTATTTTGGATAAATCGTACGTAAATCCCTCTGGTTGAACTTCTCCGTCTTCGATCATAGTCTCCTCCTTTTCCAACGAACTTTTAATTTTGATTATGTTTTATTGCTTATATAAGTATGTATCTCTATCCGTCTTGAGATTTTATACCCCAATGGCAATATCTAAAAATATAACGATTTTCATTATAACATTTAATAGTACCAGCATATTCTTGCAATCACAGATACCTCCCCCGCGCCTCGATCTCGCGCACACGTGCAAGCACCTGATCGGCATCCGAGAACGTCCG
>DAOURL010000215.1 GCA_030625165.1 Methanosarcinales archaeon
AACATCATCGCAAACGGCAACTACAACGCTGCGAGCGGCGGCTGGGCGTGGCAGTTCAGGAACGACCAGTCCGATGATGTGGGCACAGCCGGCAACTGGTGGGGCACGAATAACGAGACGAGAATCAACGCAAGCATCCACGACTGGACTTACGATACGAACCGGGGCAACGTAACAACCAATCCAAGACTCGATGGACCAGTTCCATGCGCCCCAGCCCCGATCTCGGAAGAATCTCCTGCGTTCACCACCGTGGACGCGGTGATCGCGCTAGAAATGGCAGTCGGCAGCTGCCCGACCGACTTGCGCTATGACGTCAACGGTGATGGGCAGGTCACATCGCTCGACTCGCTGATGATCGCTATGGATGCCAGAACCGGATAGTAAGAGCGAAAGAAATGCTTAAGAGCTGGGAACCGTTTTTTCGGTTCCTTCATTTTTTTGAGATTTTGGCAGGGCGGTGTTGCAGCGTGTTTTTGATCAATCGGCAGACGTGAAGACCAAACCTTTATCCCGCCGCAGCCGGATGATAACGTTATGGGCTCGGATATCGGAGACCTGTTTACAAGAAGAGAATCTGAACTCGGCACACATTTACGCGGTCAGATCATCGCGATCGATGCATACAATACGATCTACCAGTTTTTAAGCAGCATAAGGCAGCGAGACGGTACGCCGCTTAAGGATTCACGGGGGAGGGTAACATCGCACCTGTCAGGACTGCTCTACCGGACAACAAACCTCGTCGAATCCGGATTGAAGCTCGTCTTCGTCTTTGATGGAGTCCCGCCGGATTTCAAGGCAGCAACGATCGAGAAACGAAGAGAGATACGGGATACGGCTGAGCGAGAGTGGAAGGAAGCGCTTGCTGCAGGCAGGGAGGATGCATTCAAGTATGCACAAGCCACGTCCCGGCTGCATCCCGAGATGGTCGAGGATGCGAAGTCGCTGCTTACATCGATGGGCATTCCGGTTGTGGAAGCGGCAAGCGAGGGCGAGGCGCAGGCGGCACGGATGGCAATGTCCGGTGATGTTAGGTTCGTTGGATCGCAGGATTACGATTCATTGCTCTTTGGCGCTCCAGAGGTCGTGAGGAATCTTGCGGTAGGCAGCAAGCGGAAACTGCCCGGGAAGAATGTCTATGTGGATGTGAAGCTGGAGATCATCGAACTCCAGCCAAACCTCGACCGGCTCGGAATCACAGAGGAACAGTTAATCGATATCGCGATATTGGTCGGAACCGATTACGATCCCGGCATCCACGGCATCGGCGCAAAGAAGGCGCTACAGTTGATCTACAAACACGGCTCGATCGAAGACGCGCTCTTGGAACTTGGCGAATCGATTGAGCATCTCGACGAGATCAAGAACTTCTTCTTAGACCCCGATGTAACGGAGGATTACTCCCTTACATGGAAAAAACCCGACGAATCGAAGATTACGGAGCTGTTGTGCCACGAACATGGCTTTTCAGAGGCGCGTGTGGCAAAGGCAGTCGAACGGCTCGTGCGGGCATCCGATTCCATGAGCCAGAGCACGCTTGATATGTGGAGCTGACCAGATGAAGAACCTCTGGGCTCGCACCGAACTTTGCAAAATCGCAATCTCGGCATTTTTCTTGGAATTCGGTACCGGGATGCTTATGGTATTGATTCCATTATACATTCAAGATCTGCCAGCCGGCATGGGGGCGAGTCTTGCTATCAAGTCAGCCCTCGTCTTCAGCGTCTTCGGGCTCTTTGCTGCTGCATCATATCCTGTGATGGGACGGCTCTCTGACAGACTCGGCAGCCGGAAACCATTCGTGCTCGCGGGATTCGCGGGATTCGTGGTGCTGGCTGTTGCATGTGCGGAGATCGATACGTTTGAGCAGTTGCTGATCATCCGCGCCGCGCAGGGTATCATGGTCGGGGTGATGGTTCCTGCAATCCTGGCGATGCTTACCCAGACCTCCACGCAGGATAGCCGGGGGCGATCGATCGGCATATATTCGACGATCCGGAGTATCGGACCTGCGGCAGGACCTGCTGCTGGCGGCATAATTGCAGGGGCGTGGGGTTATGGCGCAGGGTTTTACGCATGCGCGGTTCTCGGACTGGTAAGCCTCCTCCTCGTAAAGATCCTTGTTAAGGAGACGCATGAGACCCGGGTGGGGAGTATCAGCAAGAACAAGACAGATCGTACCTCTGATGGCGAGATCAAACTCTTTGTGTACGCGACATTCACAACGATGCTTGCGATCATGATCGTGGCGACGCTGCTTCCGGTCTACGAGATACAGCTGGATGCATCCATAGGCGGGCTCGGGGTATCCCTGTCTGCGTATTTTTCCGCACGCCTG
>DAOURL010000018.1 GCA_030625165.1 Methanosarcinales archaeon
AGCCGCGCCGCTCTCACTTCACGACCTCGCTCGCATTCGTGATCACAGGATCAGCGCCCAGAACCTCGAGCCTTGTCGCAATCTCATTCGCACCATGATGCCCGCCAGTGACTGCGATCGCGTGACGAAGCGCGCAATCTGCCACGACAACCGCGGGATCGGTCCATTTACTCCGCAGAAGCGGTGCAATCTTCCGGACAGTAATCCCACAGGACATGATCGCGATGATCGCATCGTACCCGGATTCCTCTGAAAACGCATCTGGAAATGCAGATTCCGAGTACCAGATCACCTCGCCGCCGACGAGACCTGCGACGCGCTCTGCAACCGCCCGGTTCCGCTCAAATGATATCACTGCGATCCGTATAGGTGCGACCTCCTGAAACTTTTTGGATGGACAGCATCGCCGATCAGAATCATGGCTGATCTCTCTATCCCTGCCGCCTCGACCTTTTCTGCGATATCCGCAACCGTGCCCCGGATGATCTGCTCATCCTGCCACGATGCCCGGTAGACAACTGCAACCGGCGTCTCTGGTGGATACTCGACATCATCCATAATCTTCGCAATCTTGCCCACGCCCAGGAATATCGCCATCGTTGCGCCGTGCTTTGAGAGTTCCCGGATCGAGTCTGCCGCAAGCGTCTCGCCAGCCGGGCGGGTGATGATCAGAGTCTCTGTGATTCCGGAGAGCGTAAGCTGCGTCTGAAGCGCAGCTGCTGCAGCAAAGACCGATGACACGCCCGGAATGATCTCCACATTGATGTTGTGGCTCTTCAGCGCAGCGATCTGCTCGCATATCGCGCCGTAGAGCGACGGATCCCCGGTATGCAGCCGGACGACCGTCTTTTTGTCGCGGATCGCACCCACCATGAGGTCAGTCAGTTGATCGAGGGTGAGCCCGTGACTGTTGATAATCTCGCCACGGCTGTTGGCGGCGATCTTGCGATCGACAAGCGAGCCCGTGTAGATCACGAGATCGGCTTCTTCGAGCAGTTCCTTTCCTCGAAGCGTTAAGAGCTTCGGATCGCCCGGTCCTGCTCCGACAAAATAGACCTTCTCCGGCGTGATCTGCCCCTCTTCCGCATCTCCTTTGCTTGCGCACAATATGCTGAAATAATCACCCTTATCAGGAATCTCATCTGTTACCCGCTCTTCACCAGAGAAGAGCTTCTCAGCAAAGATAAAATTTCTGTAACCCTCCTCGATCAGACCGTCCCTGATTTTTTTTGGCGTTCGCGTCTTTAACACGATCTTTGTGGAGACCGGCGAGCCATCGCTGACCACAAACGAACGATCGATGTCGGCATCGGTTCTCGATGCGAATGCCGTGATTGAACTGATTCCAGGCACGGTTTCGATTACGAGGTGCGGGTATTTTTCCCGTATCCGTTTTTTCAGGCGGGTGAACGTCGAGAAGAAGTTGGGATCGCCGATCAGCCCGAATGCGACCAGTTTGTGCATGGCGGCGGCGGAAACGACATCCGCGTTATGATCGATGGTTCGGTCCAGTGTGGTTTTGTCGTGCGTCATCGGAAAATCGAGTATCTCTGCATCCGTGTACGGCAGAACCAATTCTAAAGCAAGTTTTCCCGGAACAAATACCTTATCGCTATCCTTAAGTATCCGCACCGCTTTGAGCGTCAGCAGTTCAGGATCGCCGGGTCCGAGTCCGAGTCCGATTAACATTGTTTTCCTCCTTGTTTTCTTGTATCCCCGACCATAATATACACAGGATTTGCCGGCTTAAACGCGGTCTCCCCAGCAAGTTCGTACCCCTTCGAGACCTGAACGTGAATCACCTCCTCAAATATCCCAAGCGACTTCATGCATCCGATGATCCGGGCAGCGGTCTCGATCCGTGCCGCATTTGCGACCACCCGCCCCCTGACTTTGGCGCAGAGTCCCGTAAGCACGCTCTCGACATTCTTTGTGCCGCCGACAAATGCGCAGTCGATGCGGGCGGGCAGGTCTGCAATCGCTTCGGACGCCTCGCGGTGGACGAGCGTTACTTTGTCAAGGATTCCGGCGGCAGCGAAGTTCTGCTCTGCCACCCTGATGGCTTCCTCCCGGATGTCGATTGCGTAGATTCTGTCCGCGAATATCGATGCCGCGATCGAGACCGCGCCTGTGCCGCAGCCGATGTCGCAGAATGTGTCGCCCGGGCGGAGTTTGAGTTTCGCGATTGTGATCGCGATGATCTCTGGTTTGGTTGGGCTTGCTGAGAGCATGATAAACACCTATTCATATTTTTCAGCGGTTGTTACTGCTTTAAACCACTCCCCAAGTTCTCCGTACATGATAGAAACCGGAATGCCCCGGAAATTTCATCGAGTCCATCGTTCGCACCATAGTTATTCAAGATTCCGTCAATATTCTGATCATATTCGGCAAGCAGTTTTTCAAGGATTTTTTTATCCATGGCACCTCTCATTTTTGGCTGTGGTTGTATTTATTACTTGCTTTGGGATCTAAAACACTTTCGCGTGTCCACCCCCACCACACCGGATATCGCATAAGATGCGAAAGCACGCAGCGCAGAAATTTGCACAGATTCCACCGATTACACAGATTGAGGGTTATCTGCTTGCCATACGTTACTCGAGCATATTCATCATACATGACCCTCGAGATCCCCAACACCGGGGTCCTGGCAACCTCGCCCATGCGTTAGACATAAGTCTGAAAAGGGCATCTGTATGATCGGTGAGCTATCATGAGAATCCCAGTAGTCGCAGGACAGTTCTATCCCTCAAATCCCAGAACCTTGAAAAAGGAGATCAAATCATACTTTTCAGGCATAACGATCAAGCCAGATCCAGCGATCACGGGCGCGGTCGTGCCTCATGCCGGATACATGTACTCCGGAAGAACGGCCGCGCATGTGTACGCAGCACTCCCGAATGCCGACACCTTCGTGATCATCGGACCAAACCACACCGGATACGGCTCCATGGTCTCGGTGTCGTCTGATACATGGAGTACGCCGCTTGGGGATGTCGATGCCGATCTCGACCTCATCGAGTCGCTTCCGCGGCGCATCATCGATATCGATGAGAGCGCACACAAGTACGAGCATTCGATCGAGGTCCAGATCCCGTTTCTCCAGACGCTCTTCAAGGACTTCAAGATAGTTCCGATATGCATGGGCTTGCAGGACGAGGAGACCGCACGCGATGTGAGCGACGAACTGATGGACGCGATCTCGGAAGCAAGGAAGAAGGTTGTTGTGATCGCATCATCGGATTTCACACATTATAAGCCGGCAGCGGTTGCGTATGACATCGATCATTACGTGCTTGACCCGCTGCTTGAATTAAACGTCACCGAGTTTTACTCACGGATCCGTGAGCGGGACGCTTCGGTATGCGGGCACGGTCCGATCGCTGTGATGATGCGGGTCTGCAGGGGACTTGGCGCGAATTCTGCGAGACTGCTCAATTATTCAAACAGCGGGGATGTGCAGCCGATGGCAGAGGTGGTCGGGTATGCAGGGGTTGTAGTGGGGTAGTGCGTCATCACAGGTGCCCGCGAATATTCGTGTTGTTCGTCTATTCGTGCCACTCGTGATCCTGATTCGGGCATCCGAGCAACCTGACACCGTGGCAAAGTAAAATGAAACTCGCAGCACTCATCTCAGGAGGAAAGGATTCGTGTTATGCGCTTTATAAAGCGCTGACGGCTGGGCATGAGGTGACGCACCTTGTTGCGATAAAGCCGCAGAATCTCGATTCGTACATGTATCACTCGATAAACATCGACATCGTGAGATTGATATCGCAGGCGTGCGGCATCCCTCTGATCCTGAAGGAATCGCAAGGCAGGAAGGAAGAGGAACTCGAGGATCTTTCAGACGCTCTTCAGAGCCTCGATATCGACGGGGTCATCGTGGGCGCAATCGAATCGGCGTATCAAGAATCCCGTGTCCGGAAGGTCTGCGAAACGCTTCGTATTGCGATGTATGCGCCGCTCTGGCACCGGAATGCAGGTGAACTGCTCAGAGAGATGGCTGCGGTGATGGACATCAGGATCGTTCAGGTTGCAGCAGGCGGGATGGGTGAAGAGTGGCTCGGGATGCGGATCGATGAGGGCGCGATACGTGATCTGCAGGAACTTCACAGGAGGTACCGCATCCATCTCTGCGGGGAAGGCGGCGAATACGAAACGCTTGTTCTCGATGCTCCGTATTTCAAGGAGCGGATCGAACTTGTGGAGACCGAGAGAGTCTGGTACGGGGATCGGGGTGTTCTCAAGGTGCTGGACGCGAGGGTTGTGAGGAAGTGATCCGATCCGGAGGATGTAGGGGGTGCTTCCCTACCCCAAGCTAAGCGGGAAACGACTTGGACTGCTAATTAATCTCAATGTAATGCCCCTAGGATGGAATAACACGCAGTATCGATTAAAACCTCTCTGTGCCCTCCGTGGTTTAATTATCCTGACTTTATCGGACTGCATTTTTTGTCTGAAAATTAAATTGTTGAGACACTATGTGGCTTTGCAGATTATCGTAGATGAGTTTGGTTTCATACTGCCTCTAAGTTTATGAGAATGGGTGGACCAGATCCGATCAGTCCTCAGTCTCGGCAGAAACCGCTTCCCACTCTTTAAGGAACCGTTTGTGATCTTCTCTTACGACATCATCTGACCCAAGCATGCTGTGCCGGGACATATCAGGGGAATATCTGCTTGCGGGCACTCTTCTTCCCAGAGCCTCCGCCATCGACCGCACATGATGTGGAGCTCCACCGCAACAGATGCCGATGTAATTTATTCCAATTTTTTGCGCTTGAAGGGCAAAATCCGCCATCTCGCTCCTCGTGCATAAAAAATGCTCGAGGTTCAGCGGGAATGCATAGTCATGCCCCTTCTCTTTCAGGGATTGGAAGATTGGTTGCCGGGGTGTTGTGCGGTAAGGGACCGGTAAAGCCGCTACATACCCTTTAACCGATTTCCGTATCTTTTTGAGGAGCGGAATCATGGTAGCCGGTCCTCTTGTGCAGTTGAGCCCGACAACATCAGCTCCACCCTCTTCCAGTATACGGCATGCCGCCTCCCACGAATGCCCATCCTTTGTGGTATCGCAGCATGCCGCAAGCGTAACCACCGCCGGAAGCCCCGCTGATTTAATCACATCCAGAGCTATCAACGCCTCTCCAAGATACCCCATCGTTTCAGCAACGATGAAATCCGCACCCTCCTCTTTAGCCCAGCCAACCTGCTCTTGATACATCGATCGTACAATTTCAGAGGTCTCCTCATGATCTTCCGGACTGTAAACCCAGGTATTGCATATATTTCCCGCAAGAAGGGCATTTCCCTCCGCGGCAGCTTCTTTAGCAAGCCTTAGAGCCTGGCGGTTCAATTTTTCCAGATCGTTCTCCCTGCCGACCACTCTGAGTTTGTCCCGGTGGGCATAATACGTAAGCGCCATCATGACCTCAGAACCCGCTCGCAAGAACTCCATGTGAAGCTCCTTGACAGCTTCGGGATGATCCAGAACAACTTCCGGCACGAATGCTCCTGCTTTGAGGTATCCTCTCCTTTCAAGTTCGAAAACATAGCCTTCTGCGCATAAGACAGTGCCTCTTTCCAATCTCTCCAACAAATCCATTTTATTTGATGCCATTGTATGTCATTGTCCTTTTTTCCGATCTATTTCCCCACCACCTCAGGGGTACGATCCAAGCGGGGTACGATAATATTCAAAAGCTCATGGACGACTGCTGCGTGGCACTCTATGCTACACCTCGTCTCTCTTTTATCTTTTGGGTATATTAAGGTTTACGAAGTGTTTTTGACACTTTTTAATTTAGGAGATGAATCAGGAGAAGTGGCTTAGGGAAAATATACCTATTGAATTAGCAAATAATAAGATGGAAGAAAATAGTATTCATAAGATATGAGAGATACTCGAAACAGAGGCGACATAAAATGTCAAAAGAAATTAAACAAACAGAAGGAATCGTATGCTTTGATCTGAAGCAGATCGGAGTTATTCGAACTCCATATACTGATAGTGCACCGTATCAGCCAATGGAAGGGGATGAGGGAGATTTCCGTATAGTAGTTGAGCCCCAATATGCCGATGGACTCCATAAACTTGCCGGATTTCACTATATCTATGTTATTTATTATATACATCATGTAAAGGGAGAGCAGTCAATGATTGTGTCCCCTCCATGGGCTGGTGGTGTGAAGGTAGGTGTATTTGCAAGTAGGTCTCCTGACCGCCCGAATAACATTGGGCTTAGCATTGTTCGTATAAAATGCATCATAAATAACGAGATTTTAACATCGGGTTTGGATGCGTTCGATGGAACCCCGGTGCTTGATATCAAGCCATATATAAAAGATCTGGATGTAAAAGCAGATGCTAATTATGGTTGGATCGAAGAGATAGAAGGTCATGAACATCTCAGTTTACATATTAAAGGTATTCCCCATGATTATTAGATAAACTGGAGGTAACTACTCAGGTATGCTGATTGGTCTCCCGATTGCGATCCGGTATTTTCTGGCAAGAAAAATAACTGCGGAGGACGCAGAGGAACGCAGAGCATTTAACCTGTTATTCCCCCTCCGCGCCCCTCTGCGTACTCTGCGGTTATATTCCGTGTTTGGTTACAGTATGCCCATGTCCCAGGTAGTTCCGGCATAGTGAAGTCCCCCGATAGTGGTTTAGGTATCGGGGTAGTTACCAAAAATGAATGTAAATATGAAAGATGCAAGAGATTGTATTAATATGATAGAAATTAGAACAGCTATAGATATCATTGACAATCAAATTGTTGAATTAATTGATAGTCGTTCAAAATATGTAAAAGAGGAGACTTTTTAATTTTTCTAGTCGAGTCGAAAAATGCCCGAACACATACACATACGACACAAACATTCTGTACCTCCACCCTAACAGTGAACAACTCCCACATGCAGCCCCCACACAAACGATATCTATTTGACAGGACAGGACAATCCAGAAACCATGCGCCAGATGAAAATTGCGGTCGTTGAGGGTGATGGAATCGGAAAAGAGGTGATTCCAGCCGCTCTTGAAGTGCTGGATGCTCTCACGCTCGATATCGAGAAAGTCCCGGTCGAGATCGGGTACGGCAAGTGGAAGCGCACTGGCAGAGCGATGACAGAGGACGATTTTGATATCTTCAGATCCTGCGACTGCATACTCTTCGGTGCGATCACGACACCGCCGGATCCGGAATACAAAAGCGTCCTCGTCCGTATCAGGAAAGAATTCGATCTGTATGCTAATATACGACCGATTAAGGGCATAACGAACTCCCGGGACATCGATTTCACAATCGTCCGTGAGAACACCGAGGGCATGTATTCGGGAATCGAAGAGGTTCTGCCTGATGCCGTGCATTCGACAAGGGTCATCACACGAAGCGGAAGCGAGCGAATCGCAGAATACGCATGTTCGCTTGCCACTGAAAAACGCTTAACAATCGTACACAAAGCAAATATACTGAAATCGTGCTGGCTTTTTCGGGAGGTCTGCATCGATGTCGCAGACCGGCACAAAGTCCGGTGGGAGGAGATGCTTGTCGATGCTGCTGCGCACCGACTGGTACTGAATCCGGAGCGGTTCGAGGTGCTCGTCACGACCAACCTCTTCGGGGATATCCTGAGTGACATGTCCGCAGCGCTCATCGGCGGGCTTGGCGTCTGCGCAAGCGCAAACATAGGGGCGGATTACGCGCTCTTTGAGCCGGTGCACGGCAGCGCTCCTGACATCGCTGGCAGGGGACTTGCGAATCCGATTGCTGCAATCCTGAGTCTTGCGATGATGCTTCAGTGGTACGGCAGGATCAGGGAATCTGATGCGGTGAAGGAGGCGGTATCCAATGCAGTATCCCGCGGCATCACAACCCCTGACATCGGCGGGCGGTGCTCGACAGCAGAGGTTGCAGGCGCGATCTCGCGTGCCGTTTAGAAGGAACTGGCAGGGAGATTGTGAACTGAGGGGGAAGAATATAATAACACCACCCTCAAAAAATAAACATTAGAGATTAGGCAGAGGTGTCAACCGGAATGGCGATTGCGATCAATATCAATAAAGAGTATCCGGCGCAGGAGGTAAGCAGTGTCATAAAGTCGGCACTGCTAAGAGACTCACGTGTAGCCTCGTATAAGGAAAAGAAGTATACGAGTATATGCAAGCGATTTGAAAAAAATACGGGATGGATTCTGACGAGTTTATGGATAAGCTGGAATCCGGTGTGTTAGATGACCGAGATGACTATTTTGATTGGTTTGCCGCAAAGAAAGGGCTGGATATCTGGAGCAGGAGACTCCGAATACTGGCAGGTGTCAATCTATAGATGATGATGAACGTCAGGGGATATTACGCTTCTCTTCAGGCGATGATCCGAAACTGTCCTTTCATCACCCACTGGAACATGGAGTTTGAGGAGATCGATCTTCAAGTAGGATGTCGGTCACAGATGCTGGCAGGAGTCGTTTGGACGAGAATGCAAAAAGACTTAACACCAGAAACAACATAAGAGCTACCGATGATTGAAGTGTCCGAATATCTGATAAATAAAGAACTGGAGATTATCCCGAACACCGGATTCTATAAAAATAAAGAGGAGTTTGTAAACGACGCCATCAACACGCTTCTGGCTGCAAGAAAGGACTTGAGGATATCGATCGCATGTGAACTGTACAGAAAGGATGCGGTTTCTCTCGGGAAAGCATGTGAGATTGCGTCTCTTGATATTGAGGAGATGAAAGAGGTTTTGCACGTGAGGGGGATTGTGCGAAACGTGTATACAACGCCTGTTGAGATGGAGGCGATGGCAAAAGAAGCTATCAAGCGTTCCGGGCGATAGGATGCATATCATAATCGATACCGATTTCTTAAGCTCTTTTTTGAAGATTGGTAGATTGGAACTCGTAAAGGAGTTCTTTGGGGTGGAAAATATGCACATCCCGGTTGCAGTTCTGTATGAAATTGCGAAGACCGATTTAATCACCGATCTGTTAGATATGCATTGGATACTGGTTAAAAGGGTAAATGACGCAGATTTAATGAGGATGGAGAATGATATCGAGTTTGCAAGTCTCGGCTCTGGTGAAAAAGAGTGCATGGTACTTTGCAGGAAGTTTCAGGACTCGATACTGCTCATAAGTGACAAAAAGGCAATGCGGGTTGCAGGCAAGAATCGCATCTCTGTTTTGAACATTCCGGCATTGCTGCTCGCGTGTAAAGAGACCGGAGTTCTGGGTGGAGCTGAGATCGCAGTTATTGTGAGGGATTTGAAGAAAATGGATTATTACGAGTTCAGTTACGGAGAAGAATGCAGGTTGATAGAATAAGACCGAAAGAGTGATTGAAATTGCGAGATTCCGATCCGGAGTGTCATTCACCCCGCCCGCTCCACAACCGCTCCATCAGTGAGCCAGATCACCCTGTCCACGATGTCCGCATCCTCAAGCTCGTGCGTCACCATCAGGATCGTCTGCCCGATATCTCGGTTCAGCTCCCGGAAGAGCTCAAGAATCTGCTTCGACGAGGTGCTGTCCAGATTCGCGGTCGGCTCGTCAGCAAAGAGGATCTTTGGCTCGTTGATGAGCGCTCTTGCAATCGCAACCCGCTGCTGCTCGCCACCTGACATCTCCTTGGGGCGGTGGTCTGCCCTCGCTACAAGCCCGACCTTCTCGAGCGCATCCATCCCCTTTGTGACGCACTCATCCCGCGACAACCCGAGAGCCATCGCTGGCAGGTACACGTTCTCAAGCGCGGTCATTTCAGGCAGGATTGCGTACTCCTGAAATACATAACCGAACTTTTCGAGCCGAAACATCGTACTCTCCGACTCCGACAGCCCCGAGATCTCGACCCCATCGATCGTAATCTCGCCTTCGGTCGGCGTGTCAAGAAGTCCTAACTGGTGCAGGAGCGTCGATTTTCCGCTCCCGCTCTTTCCCATGATCGCGGCAAACTCGCCCCTCCTGATATCGAGCGTCACATTGTTCAGTGCTTGCACCTGTACCTTGCCCATGGTATATGTTCGCGAGAGATTCCTTGTCGCAATTATCGTGTCCTGCTCATCTCGTTCCATAATTTAGTCCCCCCAGATCGCATCAAGGATCGTTTCACGCACCGCCCGCCACGATGGGAGGAAACCTGCGATTGCAGCAGATATAATCAACCCTATACTTCTCATGATGGCAGCTTTTTGCTCGATTAAAAGTGTTACATTACCCATGGGAAATACCATTGGGTGCTTGATGAAATAGGGCACCAGTATGGCAAACATGATCACCAGTCCGGCAATGCAACCGCATACAGCATAAAATACCGCCTGGAATACATAAGACCGGATGATTATCGATTCCTTGATCCCGATCGCCCGCAGGATTCCCATCTGCCTTCGTTTGCTCACTGTACTAACGTAGATCACGATGAAGATTGTGATGCCTGCAACAAAGAAGCCAATAGCTCCAGTGAGTGCATTTAGCGCATCGAAACTCTGTGTGAGGGTGGCGACTATCCCTGCGTACACCGTCCATGGTTTGATATCTTCATGAACGCCCAGCTCAACGAACTGTTTTAGAAATCTATCCTCTTCGCCCTTTGTATCGGTCTTTACAAGAATCTGGGACGCCATATCGTGGATTCCGAGCACTGATTCCATCTCCTTCTCGGTTACGTATGCCAGCTGATTCGCCTGGATGAAGTTCGTATCAAATATCCCTTTCACCCGATACTCACGTCTGACTCCGTTCGTGAAGGTTACCTCCAGGGTATCGCCGACCACAACGCCGCCGAGCGATGTGTGTTCGAGGCTCCCGCCATGCCCGCCTGCGATCTCTGTTCCGATGATGATCTCTCCCCTATCATATTTGCTCAGATACTCGCCCTCGACCATCATATCAGGAACAAGAGAAACCGTTCGCTCATCATCAGGATCGACTGCGCGGATACTCCATGCGCCGCTTTGCTCTTCGTAGGCGATGGTTGCACCTGTGACGTACTGCGCAGAAGTGCCTATAACCCCGGGTACATTGATTATCTTCTTCACAACCGAGTCAGGGTTCGCGATATATACCTCCTCGTCCGCAGGCTCGATCACGATGTTGCTGTAAAGGGTATCAATCACCTGTTTCTCGGTGGCGTCGCCCATCCCGTCGAAGACCGATGTCGTGAACATGAGGTTCACGAAGGCGAGCGCCATTATGAGGATTGTGAGGAGTGTTGTTCCTCTGTTGCCCTTTGCGGTGAATTTGTAGGCGAGGAAGGCTGAAACCTTGAGTTCTGTTGTTGTGGAGGTCATTTTAATCAGTTATTTGATATTCGTGCCATTTGTGACATTCATATACATTCGTGATTTTTTTGGTCTTCTGGTTGTGATTTAGATCACAAATGACACGTTTGGACGAATCACACGAATCTAATCCATTCATTTCTTCCTGCGAAGATAGAATACACCGACAATGATGAGTGCAGCCACAGCGAGAGCCGGGATCAGCATATCGCTGTTTCCGCCGTCGCCAACATACAGCACCAGTTCAACGGTTGTTTCGTGATCCCCGAGATCGTCTTTGTACGAGATCACGGCGTGATACGGGATATCGCCGCTCTCTGTTGCGCGGAAGTTGAAGATGCATGGTGCATCATCGTCTGCCTCGATCTTGCCGAGGAACGCGGTCCGGGTGCCCTCGAACGGGATATCGATCGTTACTTTCACAGACTCGGCATCGCCGTGTCCTGAATTTTCGATCTGGAGCATGAGTGTCATTACATCACCGGTTGCGGGGTTTTCCGGGTTTGTCCTCACGCTTGCGATGCAGAGATCGGCATCCCCTACCACATTGATCCCGACAGAACTCTGCGAGGTCACGTTTCCACCGCTTTCGTCGTTGCAGCGTATCGTTATCGGTATCGCGTACGATGAGACTTTCGCACTGTCGCTCGCCATAATCCGGTAACTCAGTTGCTCTGAAGCGTCCGGGTCAAGTCTCTTGATAACCTTCGTATCAGCACCCATCGGCACGAACGGGAGGTTATCAAGCGCAGCAGTCACCTGCACCGTGCTTGCGATTCCGGTCCCTTTATTTGAAACACGGAAACTGAGATCAAACGTATCTTCCGGCTTTATGATCTCCGGTTCAATCGTAATGTCCGAGATCACGAGTTTTGGTGCGCCACGTACCACAACCGGGACAGTTAAGTTCTGCTCGCGGTGCGCTCCGTCATCAGTCCATGTCGCGCCGAGTTCGACCTCATAGTTGCCTGAAACCGCGCCCGGGTCGATATATAGTAGATACGTCTCGACGTGTGCGCCGTATCCGATGATCCGGTCATGCCTTATGATCCGGTCGTTCTCGTTCTTGAGGATGAGTGACGAATCTGGCATGATCGTGAGCACCGCGTGTTCTGCCACACCTCTGCCGTAGTTGCCAAGCGTCACTGATAGCACGAGATCGCGTCCCGGCTCGACTGGCTGTGGCGCAAGTTCGTTTACCGTGATCTTGATATCCGTGTTGCCACTGCCCGGGGCTGCGAAGCATGTCGGTGCGGTTGCAATCGCTGTGATTGCTATGAGTGCGATCATTCCAAGCAGGATGATCGGTCTGAGTATTGTCCTGGTATGCAATTGTATCACCAGATTAATATTGGCAGAACGCGGCAATTAAATGTCCCTTCGCTATATACGGATCGATGCAGGATCGATTCGACAGGAGTATGATCGACGCCACTGCCCGCATGGTAGGACATTGACAGCACCTTCCGCTGCAGATCACCGCAACTGCGCATGAAGCCGTATGATGTCGGACTTCGTCACTATACCAAGTATCCTTGACTGATCATCCGAATCGACCACCGGAAGTCTCCCGATATCGTTTAACACAAGTTTGCGCAGCGCATCCTCAAGCGACTCATCAGGATATGTCACGATAAGCGACGTGGCAGGCGCCATCACCTGCTCAACGAGCACCGCTTCGCGATCCTCTATCGGCACGCGTTCGGCATCCTTGAATGTCACGATGCCGACAAGGCGGTTATCATCGAGTACCGGATACCCGATGTGCCCGTACTTGGTGATCAGGTGGAGCACGGTCTGGACGCTGTTTGTTGGATTTGCGGGCATGATATCGGTGGACATCGCATCGCTCACGGATGCGTTCTCGAGAATATCAATCGTCAGTTCCTCGCGGTGTGCTGGCGAATCCACCCTTGCAGGAACCTGCTTTTCATAGATCGTCCAGTTGCTTGTCACAAGGTATGCAATGGTCGAGGCAAACATCAGCGGCGGCAGCAGATTGTAATTTCCAGTGAGTTCGGATACGATCACGATCGCCGCAATCGGAACGCGTGCGACTCCGGATAGAAGCGCGGCCATACCGATTAGAACGAACGATGTGGACTGCATATCGCCGATGATCCCGGGGAAAAAGGCGTGCGCCAATATGCCGAAAGCACCGCCAAGTGTAGCACCGATTGCAAGTGTTGGTGCGAAGACGCCGCCGCTACCGCCAGAACCGAGGGTGAATGAGGTTGCAAGTATCTTGGCTACAACAAGCAGTATCAGAACCTCTACTGCCAGTCCCCCATCTATTGCAGATTGTATCGACTCATAACCACCTCCGAAGATATAGTAGCCATATCCGCAGCCCTGGTGTACGAACAGAGCGAGCAACCCAAGCAAAAGTCCGCCGATCATCGGCTTAAAATAGTTTTTTATCCCCCATTTTTTGAAGAGATCGCGCATTTTATGAAATATCTTGATGTGGAGGATTGCCACAAGACCACAGATGATGCCGAGTGTTGCATCGAATACAAGTTCAGCCGGGTGTGTGAATGTGTAATCCGGAGTCGTGAAGAGCGAACCCCATCCGAAGACCGAACAGAAGACCGAATACGCAATGATGGATGAGATGAATGCCGGAACAAGCGACTCGAATTCCGAGTCCCTTTTGTACAACACGCTGATTGCGAAGAGGGCACCTCCGAGTGGCGCACGGAAGATGCTACCGATCCCACCTGCTGCGCCGCACAACAGCATCATCCTCCGTCCATTGTCGTCGAGTTTCAGTTTGTCTGCAAGATACGACCCGAAACCAGCACCGATCTGTGTGATCGGACCTTCCCTGCCCGCACTCCCGCCGGTGCCGATGGTGATCGTAGAGGCAATTGTCTTGACGATGGGGATTCTGCTTCTGATTCGTCCCTGTTGCTGGTGGTACGAATCGATCACTGCATCAGTCCCCTCACCAACCGCCTCTGGTGCATATCGATATGTTATAAGCCCTACGATAAGTCCGCCTATGGCTGGTATCGCCACAAGATACCATGTGTGCAGGTCTCCAAGCGAGCCTGGTGAAATGACCGATGGCACCGATAGTAGTGGCTGTTCGCATCCGGTGGGAGTGCTGTAATAATACCCGATACCTCCAAGTATATAATGCGATACAACTGATAGCAGACTGTAAAAGATTACGGCGCTCGCACCGGCAGCCAGTCCGATTAAGATGCTGTATGGAACCCAGTGCTCGATATACTCAAAATTTAATTTTCGCAGGTGATCTCTGGCAACTACCGATGATATCTTCCTGCTATTCTTCACTGCGATTCCTCAACTTAGATGTTGTGACTGTAAGATATTTAAGGAGTCTTCTGGATTGAACCTCATGGTGCAGGAGAGCTTGGGTAAACGAGGGGGGTTATGGCATTACGTATCCGCGGCGATACGAGCTAACGCTCGGTGAGAAAAAAAGAAAAAAAGGGAAGGCGATTGCTCGCCTAAATCCCTGCTGGTATAACCAGACTGCGCTCGCCTGCTGGTCGGAACGTTCGCATCGCACCTCTGGCGTACTCCTTCCTGGTGTGGGAGAAGTCGAATACCAGTGACGGGTCAGCGAATGTCACTTTGATCAGTGGGTTGCAGCAGTATGCATCGTGGTTGCCTGAGTGTGCAGACTGTGTGATACCTGCGTACTCACCCTGGTGACCTACGTTCATTGCGTAGTTCGGATAGTTTGCGCCACGGAGTTCGAGGCAGCATCCCTCGTCACCCTGGTACGAGCATACGTTGGTTGCACCGCACTGGTCCTGCAGGTCGTATCCGAAGAATCCGAGTCGTCCCCAGCCTTCCTTGTGCAGGTACATCGACATGTACCATCCAGAGAGCGCGACCTGTGCGTTACCGGTTGCGATACCGGTTGTGCATGCGCTTGCTGCTGCCATGACACCTGCACGCTGCGATCCACCGAAGTGGTCCTCAAGAAGCGTGGGGTAGTCCTCGTAGCACTCCATAGCGTTTAAGGTAACCTCTGTTGCAAGGTCGGTTGCGGTTGCAAGGTCGTTTGGTGCTGTACCGTCCTCTCCGTACTTGTTCAGTGCGTAGTCGTATCCGTAGTACGTGAAGTCATCCAGCACATCGTTGGTGTATGCTGCTGTTGCGTACTGCGTGAATCCGACACCACCTGACATGTATGATCCAAGCCAGATCTGGTCGTAGAGCATCGTGCCGGTCGCAACAACTTCGAGTGTGCAGCGGACCGGGTCGTCCGGAGCGATTCTCTGTGTCTGACACATGTCAGCGCAGTAACCGAAGGAAAGTCCTCCTGGCTCGTTTGGCGATCTTGCTCTCCTCGCTGGAAGCATCTCAGCCATCTGGACTGCTGCCGCATGCTTTGCTGCGAACGCAAGGTCTGCTACTGCAGCCTCACCAGCGCACATGTTGTATGCCGCAATGAACGACATACCGATCTGCATTGCACTCCATCTGGATGTGTTACCACCATCGCAGCATCTCACAACGATTGTTGGAATGTGTACTGCCTGCCATGTGGTATTGCCCATTGCAGCCTTGATCTGGTCTGCCTGTCCTTCCTTGTCGAAGAGGTCGTTGATGTTGATCACGTACTGCGAGTCGATCTCGTCTGCGAGTTCGTCGTCGCCAGTGAAGAGCTTCACATAGCAGTCATCGACGAGTCCCGGGTGAGTCTCAACCATGTGCTCCTGCACAATAGCTGCGCCTGGCATGGTGTGGTTCACAGCTTCCATGTAGCCGGCGATCGACTCAGGTGTGACCTCCTTTCCGAGACGCTTCTCAAGAGTCTCGTGCGCAAGGTCCATTCCCACAATGATCGTTCGCTTGATGTCATCCCACATCTGCTGCATCGCAGGGTTGTTGACGTAGTGCAGGTCATCGCCCTCTACTATGTCCGATGTGGTCGAGAGCTTGTATGGTACGAGCTGTCTCTGTCCGAGCGTCATACCACCGCAATGTACGTTCACATCGTACTGCTTCATGCCACGCTGCTCTGCAACACGCTCACCTGCTGCCTGGAATTCTCTCTTTCGTGCGTTCTGGATGTATCCGGCACGCTTGTACTCTACCTTCTGTTCAGAGAGGTCGAGTCCGGCGAACTTTGCCTTCAGTGCCTCTACGAATATTTTCTCTGATGGATATTTGTATGCCATTTGTATCTACCTCCATTACACCGTCTTGTATGTAACAGCTCCAACACCCGGCGCAGTCTCAGCCGCAGTCTCAGGTCTGTATCCGTACATTGTCCTTCTGTGGTGCACAAGGTGTACATGGTCAAGAACCTCTGGCTCATCCCTGTACTTGACACCATCAGTTCGGTAGATGGTGGTTCTCTTCTTTGCCTCTGCCTCACTCATCGCCTTTCCGAGGTTGACCTTCCTGTCGATTGGTACACCGACCTGGTCCTTGTCTTCGATGACGTTTCCGCCCTCGAAGTGAGTCCTCTGAAGCATGTCGAACATCAGTCCGTCTTCAGCCAGTCTGAGTGAGTGTCCGTGCACTGTGCAGCCTCGAAGTCCTGCGAGAGCCGGGCAGGTCATCTCTGACTCGATTGTTGCCTTGCACTGCTCCTCCATGTCACGCTCTCGTGCTTCCACGATTTGCCTGCCTGACAGTGTTCCCGGGTCTACGCCACGGAAGTTGATCGCTGCGTAGTAGCTCCTGAAGTATGGGATTGATGGTGCGGAGTACATCGAGTCAGTAAACTGTGAGTATCTGACACGATCTCCTGCTGCTGCGCCTGGTGTTGGCTCGACCATCTGTCTGACCGGGCAATCCGGCTCACCCATCTCTTTAAGTGGTGGGTGGATGCTTGGGTAGTCTGCGCCTGGTGCCCTGTGTCCGAGTGCCGCCACCAGATCATCGTCTGATACGGTTCGGAGTTTCTCAACGTCTCCACTCATGTGCTTTCTTCTGTTCACTGCAACATGTGAAGCTCCTGGATAGTATTGTGGTGTGTATGCCATAATTATATCTCCTTTATGTATGTTGTGGTATTGTTTTCATAATTGCTTTTACGAGTTCGTTCAAACTGCCGCGCTGGCAGGTAACACCCCTCGTAATTCCGGTTACAATCTCCATGACCGTGCCCTGTGTATCGATATCTTTATCCATGGGCATGACCAGTCGTGTCTTGACCCCTGCCTTTGCAAAATCCTCAAAGTCAACCGGATTCTGGCAGGCGATGATCGCAGGTATGTCTATATGACGCAGTACGTACTTTGTCTTGTAGATTACATGCGAATCGATGTTTCCGAGATGGATTAATGCTACACGGTGTCGCGCTATCTGCTCGATCTCTTTTTGGGTCAGACCGAACTTCGGTCCGTAGCCCTTTGCCATCTTATCGCTGAGTCCCTCATCGGGAATACCGGCTCCGGCTTCGAGTACGAGCACACTGACCTGAATTCCTTCTCTCCGAAGTCCGTGCGTGATTTCGCAGACGGGTTTTGTGATGTGGCGCCTTCCTGGAGACATTGCAATTGCGATTACGTCCGGTCGTCCGGTTTCAGAGAGCGTGCCGCGCTGGGCAAGCCCACCTCCTCTTCCAAGACCCATACCTTCCCTGCAATCGATAACCTGTGTCTCCCTGCCAAACATATTACTCCCTCGTGTCAGTGCATGATTCGCAGATTTTCGAAGTCGGCGTCATGCTTGGATCGGTCATCCCGTATATGCTCTTGTCCTCAACATTTTCGTCAGGACCATACTTTGCATAATCGGTGACCGTCGCCTTCCTGCGAAGGAACAGTCCCTCCTTGAGTTCAAAGGGGAACGGGAACAGCTCTTCACATATTGCTCTGACTTCTTCCATCACATCATGCTCTGCTTCAAGGCGTATTCTGCCCACTTTAACCTGTAGTTCCATCACCTGATCGCCCACCCGGATGATCTCTCTATCCGTATGGTCAACCGGAGCGCCCTTTCCGGGTCCGTAAGGAACTGTAAGCGGAAGTCTTGGTCCCTGGACCAGCACGCGGGTAACGCCCTCGATCTGCTCGAGTCTATTCAAGACCTCCTGTGCTGAGGAAGGATCAAGCATCCTCTGCGGAAATATCTCGTATTGTACGGGATCAGAATCTGTTGTTGTAACCATGAAACAATCCTCTTTACACCGCTGCTGCGACCTCCTTGAGTGGGTTCATCATGATTGGCACATCCTGGAATGTGTCAAGCACGATTGCAGATGTTGACTCTGGCGAGAACATCTGTGTACCGGCATCAAGTGCCACCGCAACTGCCACACATGGGATAGCCATTCCGGTTGAGTGTCGGGTAACAACATGGTTACCGTTAAACACACCAGGACCGCCGCCGCCATAGATTGAGTGGCTGAAGAAGGAGAATCCTACCGCAGTACCCTCGACTCGACCCCAGTCGCATCCCGGGAGTGAGGTTTCCTTCTCGATCATGTCGTTGAAGTACAGAAGTGTTGATGATACAGCCTGTGCGCCACGGAGTGCACCGCAGTTCACCATCGTTGCTGACATCGTACCTGCTGCGCAGTATGCGTTCCACAGCGAGACATCGTTTGCCTTGTAGACCTTGTATCCTGATGGCATCGTCTTGTCAACTGAAATAACGCCGTCCTCGATTGCGCGTTCGACAGTCTCCTGGACAACGGTACCGACCGTTCCGGTCTTGCCGTTGTTCTTGGTCATGTCGTACACCATGTTGTTTGCGTTTAATCCCTGGTACGCCAGTGCAAGTAACTGGTATCGCTCAAAGAGACCAATTGCCTGTCCCATTTCGAACACTCCGCAGTGCTCAAGAATGCTTGAGATTGCGCAGCAGTTCATTGCGTTTCTCTGGGAGAGCATCGCAAGATGGTTTGCCATGATGTTTCTGAGAGCGAATCCCAGACCCTCATCGTTCTGTGGAATACCTAAGACTGAGAGAACGTTTCCGCCCTTCATGTCCATAGTCTGTGGGTATGTTCCCCAGACTGCGTTCTTTACATACGGAGTGTCGTACATCCCAAGGTTGTACTCCTCACGCAGTGCTTCAGTAAGTGCTGCTGCCGTGCAGGTCATTCCGGCAACGTATTCAGCGCCAGCCTCGATTCTCCTGGTCGGTGCTGCAACTCGCAAGAATTTTCCGCCGCCAAGAACCACAACTTCAGTGTCGTCGCCCTTTTCGACCTGAATCAGTTCCTTGACTCGTGCAGCAATCTTGTCTGCCCTTGCTGTTGGATCGATGTCAACTTCGCAGCCCGGAAGGTTTCGACTCTGTCCGCCGTAGCTCGAGTTCTTGCATGCCTTCTCAATTCCAGCGAGGTTCACGGCTACCGTTCTCTTAACAGTATTAACCATGCCCAGAATAGCTGAGTTCTTGAGTGGGCTTACAGCCTGAAGGTCGACATCGCTCTTCAGCAATTTTCCTCGGTCATCATAGAGGTCTATTTTGTCTGCCACGTTATGTTCCTCCTATAGTGTTTATCCAGGAAACCCATCCCAGGCGCCACCCCGGCGCAAACCCGATATCGAAATTAGTTACATGCCGCCCTGCCTCATGGGCAGACATGTGCGGGCGTATGGTCTGAAATTTCTTGGTGCGCATTACCATGAGCACATGGTATATAAACTTTTTGTTTCTACATGATTATACATGAAGGATCTGAGTAATACTATATAATATGCGAGTGACACCGTCCGGGTTTTCATCGGTAGAAAGGTCGCTGTGTAGGCATACCTATCGGATTGCTTGATGTGGCGCTGCCTGTGCTATCATCTTGTCGCCTCTCTGACCTCGTATCTCGTCCACCTCGCGCCTCAGCTCTGTTAGTCTCCCTGTGCACCCCCATGAGCAGGTTGTAGGTGGGGCTGCGGTCGTCTCGCAGCCTGCTGCTGGGAGAATACCATTTTGCTTGGCAGGAAATTGGCAGGGTTGATCACTCGAGATACCTACCTTCGCCGGAGACTATTATAGTGTATAGTATAGTAGGCACTGTCTAAAAATCCAGTGATTTCTGCCGATTTACTCGATTCGTGCCATTCGTTTATTCGTGCCATTCGTGATAAAATCAGCACCAAGAGAGGTCTGCGCCGATGCTGCGCATTCACGAATGATAACGAATTGCACGAAGTACTTTCGCGTGATTCGGATTTCCCTTTCGTGAATGCGGTCCCAAAGCCCGCGTGAACCGAAAGGAATACATCAGATGAATCCGACTGGATCACTATGAATGTTAGAGAGGTCATGTGCGAAGAGGTCATCACCTGCCAGATCGATGACACCATCAGAACGGCTTCGTCCTTGCTAAAAGAGCATAACATAAGCGGCATGCCGGTCATGGACGGCGACAGACTGACCGGCATCGTTACCGAGTCGGATCTGCTGAAGTTGCTCGATCTGCCAGAGCACCGCCAGGGACTGTGGCTACCAAGCCCGCTCGAGATCATCGAGATCCCACTGCGCGAACTGATCGGATGGGAAGAGGCAAAGAAGGCACTTACAGACGTGGGCGATAAACCGGTGCATACGATCATGACAAAGCATGTGCATACGATCTCGCCAGACGACTCGATTGAGGCTGCCAGCACGCTGATCACGAGTCACCGGATCAACCGGCTGCCTGTAATCGAGAATGACGAACTGGTCGGCATCGTAACGCGGGGTGATATCATCCGCGGACTGGCGGTTACCTGATATTATCGATCTGGCTCGGTTGTATGATCGTCCAGTCGATCTTCACACCGTTCATATTATATAGCGTCACACGCAGCGGAGTTTCAGGAAGTTCGGACGGCATCACCTCGATCTCGAGGTACGCTTCGTCTCCGACATTGATATCCAAATCCTTTTTCGCCTTGCCAAAGAAGAGCCGCTTCTTCGATACCTTCCGCTGCACAACTATGTTGTTCCAGGTCTTACCTTCCGCGATCGATAGGATCTCGCAGGGGATTTTTTTATCTGACTGATTCATGGGAGTCACATCCTCCGATGCACGCCAGATCATTTTAACGTTTTGACTGGTCAAGGCTGGCAAGTGGCAGCCCTGTGCAAACAGTTCTCGCAACTTGCCTATTTGCCCTTTGATCTGATATCAGACTCGCCCGGCGGCAGGAACTTAACGATCTGGTCGGGCGATGCAACGACCTTGATCGATCGCCCCAACGCATCTGAGAATATCCGGTAGATCTTCTTTGCGATGTCGTTCTGGTTAAACCGCCCCGGCACAATCTCGACCACGTTCTCTGCATGATTCGAAACAGCAGAGACCGGACCCCCGATCAGACGCAGGTCGCTGGTTATTCCGATCGCAATACCGACCGAAACATCCTTTAAGTAGTTCCGCGTGCCCCGGATGATGAATGCGCCCTTGGAGACGAACTCGCCATGTTCAGGCGTCTTTGAGACCTGATCGGGATGCACCCAGTAGCAGTCGCCTGTGTACTGTCCGCCCTTCCAGATGCTCGAATACGAGATCGCAAACTGCGCCGCCTCTGCGATGGTCTGCTCGGAGACCTCGGCGCCCTTGTCGACCTTGATGATCGTTACCGGCGCGCCCGGCGCCTGACTGTGCATGAAGATATCCCGTTTCTCAAGATATTTCTTGACGATCTCCTCGTTGCTGGTTGCACCGCGCCCGCCAATCACGAGTAATCCGTCTGAGGACCTGAACCACCTGTACTGGTCGTACCAGCGTGGTTTCGGGCGTTTGGGCGCTGGCATCTTCGCTTTCGGCTTCTTGACTCGCTTTTTCAGCAGTTCACGGGTGTTCTCGATCGCACGCACAGCGCCGTCCAGTTTCGAACTGATCTTCTTCGATCGGTCATAGAAGATTTGCGCATTCTGGGGGACGTTCTTCCCGGTATCGAGCGGAATATCCATCCCGTCCAGTTCTATCGTAATCGTTCTGTTTCGCGGGTCGGTCCGCTTTATTTCGGGATGCTCCGCACGTATCTCGTCCCATGTGCGCCCGTCTGCGAGTTCCTGCCGGACCAGACCGAGCAACTCATCGACTGGCTGGTAATGGGTATATATCGCCTCAGCTTTCGCGCTAAGATCCGATTTATCGCGCTCGAACTTGTGGATTGCGTTTTCCTGCTGGGTCAGTCGGTGTTCAAGCGGGTTCTGCTTCCTATCAGGTTTCTTTTCGATTACCTGCTCTTTTGCCGCTTTGCCAAAGAACTCGTCGAGTGCCTCGCTAAACGTACTGAAATATCGTTTCTTCCGGTCCGCATATCTGGAAATTTCGAACGGAAGGACATCGATCTTATTTTCGTCCTTGTACGCGATATGCGGCTTCAGATTAGCCATCTGCCCGAATACGTGTGCAATCCCTCCATGCACCACCTCGACAATCTCATCTGATAAATCCTGGCAACCGGTCTTTTTATCGACCCCGGAATACGAACAGACCTCTTCGGCAATGACTCCCCCCATATTCAGTCTTGTTGCAAGCGTCTTGACGAGATCCAGGTCTGATTCAGAAAATAGATCAGATAACCCATCTCTTGTGATCTCGATAGGATTTGATTGCATATCAGGCAGTTTGTAGATCTCTCCACTCCGGATTCTCCGCCCGCGGAAGGTAACCGGATGGAGCGGGAGGATGATCTTATGCTCGTGGTTCACCAGTATCACGTTGCCCGGCGGAAAGAGTTCGAGTATGAGCCCGTTCTCGACTTCGCCGCGCATCGTTTTGATCTCAACGATCCGGTCGAAGTCGTACTGCTCAATCGAGACGATCCTGCCGTGAGAGAGGTACTTCCGAAGCGTCATCGCAAACATCGGCGGCGTTTTCGGGCTTGGAAGCGGATGCGCGGTCAGGTGCACACACGCACCCGGAGTGATCACGAGATCGGATCTCCCCTCCCCGAAGAGGTAGAGGTTCAACCGGATCTGCTCAATATCAGTATCGGTATCGGTTCTGTATATCTTTTCGATGCGCGACCCAACGAGATGCTGTAGCTCAGAGACTATCACCGCAACATCGACACTTGTCATCGCCTGTTTCATCGCATATCAACCCGATCCGCCACGTATATCATTCCTCATTCGAGACTTTTTGTTATCTTCTGAAATGGTCTTTGGAAAAACCACGGAGAGCACGGAGAGCACGGAGAGCACGGAGAAAACAGCACCTCCCTGTGTCCTGCCAACGGCTTTGCTTCGCAGACCGCGTCCTCTGTGGTTAATCTT
>DAOURL010000167.1 GCA_030625165.1 Methanosarcinales archaeon
GTAACTACTCAGGTATGTTGATTGGTCGCCCGATTGCGATTCTGTACTTTCTGGCAAGAAAAATAACCGCGGAGGGCGCAGAGGAACGCAGAGCATTTAACCGTTTATTTCCCCTCCGCGTCCCTCTGCGCACTCTGCGGTTAAATTTCCAGTTTGGTTACAGTATCCCCCACGTCCCGGGTAGTCCCTGCATAGTGAAGTCCCCCGATAGTGGTTTTAGGTACCTGAGTAGTTACATTTTTTCAATGCTTGGCGAAGCATCTACTACTGAGATCGAACGAACAAGAAATCCAAAAAAGTTCGCTGAACACAAACGGGCATCAAAGGAGGGTGGAACTGTAGCAAAAAATGCTCGTTTGGAATTAGAGCAAAAGGCGGGGAAGAAAATAATCATGGCTGGAAATTATCTAAAAGAACCCGAAAAGAAAAAACGACTCGAGGGAAAATAAAATGGCAAAGCTCACCACCGCAGGGACGGGAAGCGCCACTTTAAAACTTGCAGCTATCATTACGAAATCAGTAAACAGAGAATGAGCAGGTGTGGGTGGAGACTTGCTTGATAAAGTGGGTCTAATAACACGAGACTTGGATCAAGACGTGCCTCAGAGCAACGCGCAACACAGTGGTGGCATGGCCCCGCTTGCATCGACAGACTCATTAAAGTGAGACGCACCAATACTTACCTGAGATGACGATATCGCAGGCGCATAAACGGTACGAGTTCAAGCGGCAGCTCGAAGATATGAGACGCAGGACCGGCAGGGGCACGGAACTGATCTCGCTCTACATCCCTCCTGACAAGCAGGTCTCTGACGCGGTTGCGCAACTCAGGAATGAGCACGGGCAGGCGGCAAACATCAAATCGAAATCGACACGCACGAATGTGCAGAGCGCACTCGAATCAGTTCTCGCACGGCTCAAATATTATCCGAGACCGCCTGAAAACGGGTTCGTGATCTTCTGCGGAACACTCGACATCGACGGGCATCGGACAACACTGGATACGGTTATCATCGAGCCCCCTGAGCCGATCACCTCGTACAAATACCACTGCGACTCGTCTTTTTATCTGGATCCGCTCGAAGATATGCTCACCGAGAAGAAGACGTTCGGACTCCTTGCCATCGACCGGCGGGAGGCGACCGTGGGGCTGCTGCGCGGCAAATCCATCGAGGCACGCAAGCACCTGACATCATCGGTTCCCGGAAAGCAGAGAAAAGGCGGTCAGAGCGCAAGACGGTTTCAGCAACTGCGCCTCATCGCAATCCACGATTTTTACAAGAGAATAGGCAATAGCGCAAGCGAAATATTCCTCACCATCGATCACAAGGATCTTGAGGGCATCCTCATCGGAGGACCGTCCCCGACAAAGGAAGAATTTCTTGAAGGCGAGTTTTTCCATCACGAAATACAGAAAAAGATCATAGGGTTGTTTGATATCGCATATACGGATGAGTCCGGTCTTTACGAACTGGTGGATGCGGCGTCCGATGCGCTGCAGGATCTGGAGGTCGTCAAGGAGAAGAAGGTCATGCAGCGGTTCATGCGGGAACTGGTGGGCGATAAGGGGCTTGCCGCATACGGGGATCAGCAGGTGCGTGAGAACCTTGGGATGGGCGCTGTCGATCTGCTGCTGATATCCGAAGACCTGCGGAGGGTGCGTGCAACCGTTGCGTGCCAGAACTGTGATTACACAGGAGAAAAGACGATAGAAGACGTATCAGATTACACTGGAGGGAATTGCCCTGTATGCGGCTCTGATCTTAAGATCACGGACACTGTGGACGTTGTCGATGAATTGACAGGGATCTGCGATCAGATGAGTACGGGCGTCGAGTTCATCTCCACCGATTTCGAGGAGGGTGACCAGTTGATGAGGGCGTTCGGGGGAGTTGCCGCGATTTTGAGGTATGATACAGGGGTGTAAAGTACCTTACGACCTGAGATTCGGGTAATCTGAATTACGTAAGGTGATATGGCTTTTGCGAGAGATCGGTTCACATTCTGAAAGTCAAGAGTTGATTGCAACTGTAGGATCGAGGCGAGGATGTGATCTCACCGGGAAGATTTCGTCCCGCGAAACCTCTTCGCAATGATATACGTCTCCGCGCTTGCTTTGCGTGACGCCTCAGGCGAGTGGGCACGCACATTCTTAAAGAGCGACCGCACCTTCTGCAGGTAATCAGCGTAGAGATCGCCATGAAACGCCTTGACAACGAAATGCCCTCCCGGCTTTAGGATCTGCTCTGCGCACGAGAGTGCTTGTTCGGTCAGGTCGATCGACCGCGCATGATCATAACTCCAGTCGCCTGAAAGATTGGGTGAGGCATCGCAGAGCACGACGTCTGCGTTTTTGACCAGTTCCTTGATCCTGCCGACCGTGTCCTCTGCCGTGATATCGCCAACGATGGTGATCACGCCCTCGATCTCACGGATCGGTTGGATGTCAACGCCTACGACCGCACCATCGGCTCCGACGAGTTCCCGCGCCATCTGGAGCCAGCCGCCAGGAGCAGCGCCAAGATCGACGATATTATCCCCCCGCCTGATGACATGGAACTTTGAGTTGATCTGTTTCAGCTTGTACGCTGCTCTCGACCGGTAGCCCTCCTTCCTTGCCAGCCTGTAGAAATGATCATGCTGATTGCGTGCCATTGTTAGGTCATCGGCGAGTATGCCACATAACATGAACGAGCATGTGAACATGCAAACATCGAACATATGAACATGGACGAAACACTGCAGAAGACAAGGCGCGTAATCGATGCGATTGCAGAACGCGGAAGCATCCTGATCGCGTTCTCTGGCGGCGTGGACAGTTCCGTGCTCGCGTGCGTCGCGAAAGAGAGCGGTGCAGATGTGCTCGCAGTGACCGCTGACTCGGAGCTACTCGGGCGCCGCGGACTGAGGGATGCCAGAAAGGTGGCAGACGAGATCGGGGTGAAACATGAGATCTTCAATTTCGAGATACTGAGTAAGAAGGAATTTGTAGAGAATCCGCAGAACAGGTGTTATCACTGCAAAAAGCATCTGATTCTGGAACTTGCAAAAATCGCATCCCGAAACAGGATTGAAACAATCGCAGACGGAACAAACATAACAGATATCGCAGGAGACAGACCCGGCTACGCTGCAATCACGGATGCAGGTGTTTTCACTCCGTTTGTCGATTTCGGTCTCGGAAAGCCGGAGATCAGGGAGATTGCCAGGCATTACGGGCTATCTGTTGCAGACGCGCCTTCGGAATCGTGTCTTGCGACCCGGATCCCGTCTGGCACAGAGATCACGGTCAAGCGGCTTTCCCGCATCGAAGACGCGGAATCGATGCTTCGTTTGCATGGCTTCTGCGGCGTCCGGGTCCGGGATCATGGTCGCCTTGCCTGCGTCGAGGTTCAATCAGGCGATGCCGAGCGGTTCCGGGTCGTGCAAGAGGATGTGGCAGCCGCGTTTGCGCGGATCGGTTTCGATCGCGTGGTGCTTTCGGGGCTCCGGTCCAGGACGCTGTGAATGTGGTTGCCGGATTAATCAGTGGCAAATAAAACTTTTAGCCACAGATTAACACCGATTTCACTGATTCCGGAAGTCCAATCGTACCAGTGTTTGAAGGATTGGCATCATATTTTTCAACCGATCAGGAGAAATTAAAAAGATCCAAAAAAATCTTTCGCCGTCCCGAGCCTGGCGGTTTCTTCCAGTTGTATCACTATAACTTCCTCCAAATTCTTCTTTGCCTCTTCAGGCGTATGTCCGCAACTCGCAGTATCTAATTCCGTGCAATACGCTGTGAACATTCCCCCTTCTTTCCATACTTCAACGGTAGTGATCATATTTTTCATGGTTGCCCATCACCGTTTAGTGAGATGTTACATTGAAATTTTCGCTTCGCCCGCCATCTACGATCCAATGCATAGTAGGCTATCTACGATAGAATATCCACCTCGAATTCTGCGGGCTCTGTCTGATCCCAATGATCTGCAAGGTCATGCGTATCCCAGAATTCACCAATGTCCCTGTAAGATTGCGCCTCTGAAATGGAACTCCTATTTCTCATATTTCCTCCTTTCCGTATCTGTCATATTCCATGCTGATAAAATAAGTGCATGTTTGTTTTGTATATATAATGAAAATAAGTAACTACTCAAGTACCTAAAACACTATCATGAGACTTCACCTATACCGGCACTACCTGACCCGGGACATACCGGAACCAAACAGGGAATTTAACCGCGGAGGGCGCAGAGGAACGCGGAGGAGGCTAAAAACTCTGCG
>DAOURL010000002.1 GCA_030625165.1 Methanosarcinales archaeon
CCCGATCCGTCCCACGCTGGCTTTGTCTTTCGGACCCGGCTTGATCCGGCAGTCGTAGACCGATAATTCCTCAAAATCCGTCACGATGGACAATGGCAGTTTTGCGCTCCATGCGTACCGCCTCAGTTGGTATGCAGGGCTAATGTCCTGTTTTATGTTTACAGATGGTTTCTTCGCTTCGACAAAGAACTTCCTCTGACCTCCGATTCTGAAACTGTAATCCGGCGCTCTGGTCGAACGCCCCACCTTTATCGCATCCTCGTGAACAACGTCCTTATACTGTTCTGCGTGACCTTGCTTATTGCTCACATCCCAGCCCAGAGCTTCAAAGAACGGGTTAATAAATTCCTGCCTTACCTGCGTTTCGTTATATGTTGGCTTTTTGTAGACGTCAAGATTATACCTGAACCGCTCAACAAGTTTCTTGACCTTCTCTTTTGCTTGATCTTTCATTCCACCCTCCAGCATCATATTGGAAATGGTAAGCCATGAGTCATTATAGTTACTGTAGAATCGTACGGATTTTTTCCCGAAACCATCCGGCAAGAAAAGAAGAATATGACGCCACCTCCACAGTAACATCTCAGGTCATCGCAGAAAAAGGGTTGTTTGATGAAAATTGATCATGCCAGTGGGTGCAGATGCGATCGCTCGCTTGCCGTAGACTACCGCGTGAACGCCCGAAGAGATATATTTTTCCGGGTGCAGAGCAGGTTGTGGTCATGTTATCTCCATTCTCGCATCATGGTATTTCTTCTGCCGTTCGAGCATCGTTTGCTTTTTGTATCGGGGATCAGGAATTACCTATTTTTTTTCAGATATTCTTTCATTCAGATATTCTTTTAAATGGTTTTGAATTTTCCGTATATCTTCAGTATCAGGCAGGTCAGCAATGATCTTCTCAATAATCCGCCTTTGTTGAATCTGAAGGAATGCCTGGGTAAAATTGATGTCAAATATCCAACCCAGTTGCAGGAGTTTCATATCATTAAATGTTTTCAACTCATGGGAATTTGAAACCCGGTTGTTAAGGATATCTTCAACAAAGCAAAGTGAATATTCCGGCGTATCAGGAAGTTCAAGCTCCAATGCAGGGTTGCGATGCTCATGACGTTTTCCATAATAGTTCGTCACAACCCGCCATATATCCAATTTGTCCGCATCCCGTACTAATTTTGAATACAGTAAACAATCGGGGGTTTCGCAAGCGGTATCGGGAAGTTTACGCACATTGTGGTAGCCTATAGCTTTGTAAGCGATGGAACGTTGTGTTTCTGTGAGCCGGCTTAATACGCCTGTTTCTTCTAAAACCTTCAGCCCAAGAGTTGCGTGGTTCTCCGATACTTTGTCATTAAAAGTGCCATAAGTCCTGAATTGTTCAAAGCGACCTATGTCGTGAAATAATGCGATGGTATCAGCCAGACAAAGTGCATTTTTATTGAGATCCAGGGCTTTGCATAGCTGAAGGATCTCCTTACAAACACGTAGCGAGTGTTCTTCTTTAAGTCTGATATTCTTCTGGATTCTTGGATCTTCCGAGTAAAAACCTTTTACGTAATTTCGAAACCATGAATGGAAAAAGGCAGTGTCCACATTATTCTCTATCATGTCTATCCTTCTTGTTGTTCAGCTCTTTTCATCTACACTTCTATCTCGCCTTACGATTCGCTGAGCCATTTGACTGCCTCACCATCCTCACGGAATAAACATCCTCGCAACTAACATCCAACCAGTCGAAACTCCCGGATTCCATGACAAGCTGCATAAGTTCTTGAGTGGAGATCTCGTCAGTCAGAACCGAGATAGTCTTTAACTCCCGCCGCGCTATCACGAAAGCCGCGAAGATCTCGACTTCTGCACGTTCCTGAGGTGCCATATTATCAAGTAATTGTGAGAGCTTTTTTGATACAGGCATAATTCACCTCTCTATCATTATTTCCTAAATAATTTACCTTTACGCCACAATGGTTTAAATGATGCATTTGCCTGCCCGACTATACCACCCACAAAATCAACCACCGCCTTTCGCGACCCCGATCAGCTGTTTCGTGTACGGGTGCTCAGGACTTGCGATGACACGGTGCGCTGGCGCGTTTTCCACGATCTTGCCACCATGCAACACCGCGATCCGGTCGCTCACCTTGCGTGCAACCCCGATGTCGTGGGTCACAAAGAGCATGGAGATGCCACGCTCGTTCTGCAGGTCGAGGAGGAGTCGCAGAACCTTTGCCTGGACGCTCGGGTCGAGGAAAGACGTCGATTCATCCGCGATGAGCAGGTCCGGCGCAAGTATCAGCGCACGTGCTATAGCCACCCGCTGCAACTCACCTCCGCTTAATTCATGCGGATATTTCTGCAGAAAATACTCATCATCCGGCAGCTGCACCTCTCGAAGCGCGCTTTCGATCCTACCCCCGGATTCGTCATCAAATTCGTCGTGTATGTGTAGAGGCTCCGCAATCGCCTCAAACACCGTGAACCTGTGACTGATCGAGTCTCTTGGTGACTGGTAGACGATCCCAACCGTTTTTGCAAGCTCTTTCCGGTCGATATCCGAAACCCTCCTTCCCCGAAAGAGAATCTCCCCGCCATCCGGCTTGATCGTGCCTGCGATCGTATATGCAAGCGTGGTCTTCCCGGATCCGGTCTCGCCCACGAGTGCGAGGATTTCCCCCTCGTCGAGAGTGAGAGAGACATCACTCAGGACCCGGAGGTCATTATACGACTTCGAGATGTCTTTCACAGATATCATGGTCGCTATGCCGCCGCGGTGGCAGACGACATAACCATCCCGGTCGGTGCCATCCATACCACCTGCAGCATCCCTACCGCCCACACCACCCGTACCATCCCTGCCCCTCGGCGTTGCGCATGGTTGCTTCTGCGAGCAGACACCGATCGATTGCGTGCATCTCGGCTGGAAGATGCAGCTGCAACGCCCGCTTGACCGGGAAAACATGGATGGCGGAACACCTCTCACGCCTGCAAGGTCCTTAGCACGCTCCATCATCGGAAACGACCGGACGAGCGCACGGGTGTACGGATGGCGTGGCGCATCCAGGAGTTCATGGGATGGCAGGGATTCGAGAATGCTACCGAAATAGAGCACTTCGCAGCGACAAGAGCATAATGGAACAAAGGAGAGATCATGGGTTATCAGAAGCACTGCCTTACCTGCATCCACCTGTTCGTTTATCACCTTTGCAAGGTATGATTTCGTGATCGCATCGACAGACGCAACAGGTTCGTCGAGCACGAGGATTCCCGGGTCTGTGATCAGCGCCATCGCCATCAGGACCCGTTGCCGCTCCCCGGCACTGATCTGATGCGGGTACAGGACATCGCGCCCCTCTTTTATCTTTAGGTAATCGAGCATACTTCTGGATCTGTCCAGTGCGGAACTCCTGGATTCTCCGTTCTTGATCAGCGGTTCGGCGATCTGATCGATGATCCGGTGAACCGGGTTTAGCACGTCCCCATAATTCTGAAACACGATGGCGATCTCGTTCCACCGGATCGTTTCCATCTCCGAATCGGAAAGACCGGATATATCGGTGCCGCCCACGAGGACCTGCCCGGTCATCACAGCGCTTGGTGCCAGGAGTTTCATGGATGCGAGTGCGAGCGTCGATTTTCCGGAACCTGACTCCCCGACCACAGAAACGCACTCGCCCTCATTTATTTTAATAGATATGTTGTCCAGAGCAGTTGCACAGTCATCAGGCGAACCTGATACCCTGTACTGCACATTAAGATTCTTAAATTGGAGTGGCATTGTTCCTCCTCAGTCTCGGATCGAATATCTCTTCTATAGCGTAAGATATGAATCCAAGCGAGATGATAAGCAGTGAAAGTGCGATAACTGGTGGAAGCAGCCAGTTGAACCAGACATCGAGATACAGGTAGCGCATCGCATAACTCATCATGATCCCGAGACTTTTTGTGGTTGGATCGAATATTCCGAGGAACGATAAACCGGCTTCCATGAAGACCGCGATCCGGGCTTTTGTGACAAACCCCATCGCATACAGCGGAAAGAGTTCTGGCATGACATGCCTGTACATGATATAACTCGTCGGTGCGCCCGCGTTCTTTGCAGCTTTTACATACAGTTTCGTCTTAAGTGAGAGCGTTTGTGCCCGCACCCCTCTTGCTGTGGTCTGCCATAGCACAAGCGAGAGCGCAATTATCAGAACGGTGGTGGACGGCTTGAAGTACGCTGCAATCAGTATCAGTATCATGATCGTTGGTATCGCAAGCAGGGCATCAGCGATTCTCATGACGACCATGTCATACATCCCGCCGATCAACGCGGCAGAGACGCCGAGTACGAGCCCGATCGTGCAGGCGATGGCTGCAACCGCTATTCCGAAGAGAATCGAGGTTCGAAGTGACCATACGAGTTCGCTATATATGTCATAACCGATATCATTGGTTCCGAGTGGATGTTCCCAAGATGGTGGCTGGAACGCCGGGGCTGAGTAATCCCATGGATCGTGTGGTGCGATTACCGGGGCAAGGATCGCTGTTGTGATCAGTAACAAGATGAGCATGAGTCCGGCAACACCAATTTTATCCTTTTTAAACTCTTTAAATGGTTTAATATGCATTTTCAACCCTCGGATCGATCTTTTTATACATCAGGTCCACAACAATGTTTATCAGGAGTACCATAAGTACTGATACCGTGAGAATCCCTTGCATCAGCGGAAGATCACGGTTTGATATCGCACTGTACGTCAGAAGCCCGAGCCCCGGGTACGCAAAGATAGTTTCGATGAAAAGCGCGCCCGTTATGAGGTATGCTAGCCTGATACCGATCCTTGTTGCGAACGGGAGTATCGCATTCCTTGCAGCGTGAAGATACTTTATCCTGCGCTTTTTGATGCCCTTTGCACGGGCTGTGAGCACGTAGGGCTCGCGAATCGTGAGCATCATGCTGTTTCTGATCAGGAGATAGTCGCCAGGAATCATAGAGAGCGTGAGCGTTGCAAGCGGCAGCACAAGGTGCCATAAGACGTCCTTGATATGCCCGATGCCCTCTACACTCGAGTACGGCGTCATTGCGCCTGCACTCGGAAACCATCCGAAGTACAGACAGAATACCGTGAGCGCTATGATGCCGAGTGCAATAGACGGGATGCCGTCGAGTAGCAGCATGAATGTGAGGAGCGCTTCGTCGAACCGTCCGCCGCGCCGCCACGAACTCTCAACGCCGAGCACGATTCCCGCGACGGCTGACAGAATAAACGAGGTACCCACAAGAAGCAGCGTCCACGGCAGAGCACCCATTATGAGATCCGCGGTGGATGCGTGGCAGATGTATGAATATCCGAGATCTCCGTGTGCGAGCTGTGTGATGTATGCCAGAAACTGCTCATGAAGCGGCAGGTCGAGCCCATGCATCCGGACGAGTTCCGCATACATCTCTTCAGTCATCGCTATCTCGTGACCGCTGTACATCGCAATTATCGCGTCGCCGGGCAGAAGCCGCGGTAACAGGAAATTGAGGAAGAGGAGGAAAAGTATGGTCAGCAGATATGCTGCGACCATCTTCACCGCTCTTTTTCGCATTTTAGGGCTTCCTTTTGGAGAGTTTTATCTGCAAGGTCACGAATGCCATTAGAATTGCTATCATTGCCAAACCCGGCGCGATCGGGGTCGACTGTGCAGCAGTTCCCGTTTCTATGGCTGTTGTTTCTGCGGTTTCCACGCCCGTGCTGGCGCCATCCCCGATCAGAGCGAACTTGTTCTGCGGGATCGGGATTCCTTTGGCGATTCCTCCGATCGTGTAGAACCACTCGACTCCGGCATCAGGATCGTACGCGTAGTAGCTTGTCGGGTAATAGAGTGAGATTGCGGGAAGCTCCCTTGCGTAGACGTTCTGCGCCTCATAGACCGCCGCACGCCTCTTTGCAGGATCCATCTCATGCATCAGATCATCAAAGAGGTTGTTTAACTCCTCGCTCTCGTTGTATCGTGCTGTATTCGGACTCGGCTTGGACCCTGGAACCTGTATAGTCATTTCATAGAGGATCTTCGGATCGCCGCCGATGGCGCCATGTCCTGAGATTGCGAGATCAAAGTCCTGGTTGACCACCTTTGTGTCGACCACCTTTGTGTCAAGGGAGGTCAGATCGATCCGTATCCCAACTTTTTCGAGCTGGTTTTTGAGGATCTCCCCGTCCCTGTCAGGTGTGGGCTGTCCACCGACACCGATCATCGAGATGAGCACCTGAAGTTCCAGCGGCTTGCCGTCCTTTGTGAAGACACCATCCTCCATGACATAGCCTAGCGTTGAGATCATTTCCTTCGCCTTATCAGGGTTGTACGGGTAGTTGGGAACATTCGGGCTTGCCCACACGCTCTCGCTTGAGATCAGTCCGTAACTTGCAGGCTTTCCGTGCCCTCTTAAGGATTTATCCACAAACTCATCCTGGTTGATCGCATAGCAAAGAGCCTGCCTGAATACGATATTATCAAGCGGCTCTCTGTTGTGGTTGATCATCAGTTTCTTGTTCCAGTAATGCGGACCCTCTATCACGACGAACCCGCGCGCTCTCATGGTATCCACCATATCGGGTTTCACATCAGCAAAATCGACCTCGCCGTTCTGAAGAGCCATCTGCGGGTCGCCGGTCTTCACATAGATCAGCCGGTCAATGATCGGTCTTCCGAGATGATACTCGTCGAATGCCTCGTACCGGTAGGTTCCGTGCTCCTTATTGAAATCGGCGTACTTGAAAGGACCGCACCCCATGAATGCACCATCCCCCACAAAGTCCATCGGGTTTGCGACGTTTTTCCAGATGTGTTCTGGCAGAATCGGCATCGTGCCGCCGATATCCTCCATAAACGGCGCGTACGGGCTGCTCATGTATATCTTAACCGTGTGCGGATCTATTACTTCTGCCCGGTCCACACTATCGAGAACAACCCACCCATAAGGATGCTCCTTCATGTACGCTATGGTGAAGGCGACATCATCGGCAGTCACTGGCTCACCGTCGTGCCACTTTGCATTCTCTGCCAGATTAAAGACGTAAACGTCTTCTTCGGGTGAGTATTCCCAGTCTTCTGCCAGCAAGGGAATCGGACCTGCGGTCTCGTTCTTCCATACAAGCGTATCAAAGATGAAATGCATCCTCACGTATCCGGGTCCCCGTGCATAAGAAAGATACGGGGACGGATTTCCCCAATCGCCTGTTTTATCTGCGATCCTGACCTCTCGCTCCGCAGCAGCACTGATTGCGGGCGTGAGCAGACAGAGGCACATTATTACAGATGCAATCAGTATCACTGATGCGATCAGTATCCGTTTCATCCCATCAACTCCTCGAAACACGGGATGCAGTGTGGTGCACCGTCCAGAAGCCGGATCCGCGTCTCCATCACAGGTTCGCCGCAGCTATCGCAGCATACCGATTCGTGGATATGCGCCATCGGTAGCGGTTCTGGAGTGATCACCTCTATGCTCAGAAGATCCGCTTCCGGGAGATCCAATAGCGCATTGCTTTTTTCGATGTGCAACCGCTTGAACTCCTCCATTTCAGCAGGAGTTGCTGTTTTCTCTTTGACTTTGGCGAAGAGGTCCAGATGATGTTTGTCCGTTATGACTGCCTCTTCCTTGACGGAAATCCTAATTGCCTTCTGGTTTTCACGGTTCATGAATGTATAGACGTATTTGCCAAAATCCTTGAAGATCAGGTTCCCTTTACCAAACGTACATCCGGTCAGCACCTGGATGGCATCCACGCCGCAGGAGCTGTTCTCGACGATTGCAACCAATTCCTCATCCTTAGCAGGCTTCCCCAGTTCTCTCAACGCAACCAGAGAGACCCGCAGTCCCATCGCAAGTCCGGGACACTGGTGTCCGTGAAACCGGATAGCAGTCTCGAGTAGGGATTTAGTATCAGTAGAGTCCATATCCTACGCTACTTATTGATACTACTAAAAGTTTTTGTTGAGTGATTTAACAGGAGTCTGAGAAAGTTTTATATAGCATGAAATTATTGTGCTTTGGAAGTAGCAGTAATAACTACTATAGATGTAGTAAAAGCGTATGAGGTATAAATAAAATGGACAGAAATAACACTTTAAAATCGATAACTATCGGCATAGTGCTGGTGCTATCGATCGTAGCGCTATGTGCCGGCACCGTATCTGCAAAGCCAATAGAGATACGGGCCCTGCCGGGATCGATCACGACCGGTTCTGATATGTATCTCGATGGGTTCAATTTCTCGGCGTTACAGTATTCTATTAAGAAGAACACCACTGTAGAATTCCTCAATCTCCACTTCGCCAGTAACGGGACGATCAAAGAAGACGGTGCGGTTTACACGACAAGTACGTGCAAGGGTTCTATGCGGTTTATCTGGTTCATGGGCTGCGAATACCGCTCGCTCGATCCGGATAAGGCGAATCTCTTGAGTAAGATACTGATCTGTTTCGATAAATATGATGCGCCAGCAGAGGGTAATACAAAGAAGACTCTGGCAACCGGCGAGAGATGGGAACTTAAGGAAGGGTACAGTCTTGTGGCATCGCAGGTTGACCTCATAGGCAATAAAGTATACCTAAATATTTATAAAAATGGTGAAGCTGTGTACGATGAGGTTCTCCAACCAGGGGACTATTTCGTGTACAACGAGACCATCGACGATGTGGAGGACATTACCCTCTTCACGTGCCACGTTGATTCGGCGTTCCGCGGAACCGATTCCAATGTCGTGATACTGAGTGTGGTGAGGCAGTACTCGGATAATCCAAAGAAGATTGAGATCGGCGATGAGTACGGGGACTTTGAGGTGAAAGAGATCACAGATAAGAAGATCACACTCAAGAACGCCAACACGATATCCTTTTCGCTCTTTGAACGAGAGGAACTGCTTGGCGATTGGATAAAGTTTAGGGTTTCTGAGAATGGGTGGTGGGGCTATGCATATACCGAGATCGCGCTTGCAGCTCCGGAAGTCAGGGAATCCACCGGAAACCCCGGGTTGCCACCAGTCGAGACTGCGGTAACAAACAGCACTCCAACCACCGCGCCAACCAGTGTGGCAGATACCAGTGTGGCAGATGCCAGTGGCGACACTGACGCTTCCGAAGACGCGCCCGCCCTGCCTCCGGAGGATGCCAGCGCCACGGAAAACAACCCTGCACAGGAGACTGGAACTGATGCCGCGCATACGGAATCTGTTCCGGGTTTCGGGGTTCTGTCTGCTATCGCTGGACTTTTTGCGGTCGCATATATTAGACGGCTGAAGTGAAAGGGGCGGATACCGGAGACTCTTGCAAGACCTGTGACAGATGTTCACAGGTCTTTTTTACCTTTATATAGGGCAGATGTGCCAGATGCATCCCGAGCAGAAGCAGCCGGCTGGGTGGGAACTGTGATCGGTTATGGGCGGCGGCATCAGCCCTGTAAACCAAATAGGTTAATATAGAAGGATGTTATAGATTAACATAATTACACAGGTGATTTCATGGCAAATAGGAATATTATAGAAAAGATACTTGGTCCGCCGATGCCGAAAAAATCTGTAGACCCTGATAAGTATCACAATATCAGTCTCGATGACTACGATGAGGTCATAGAAGATGCGCCGGCAGAGACGTATATACGCGTTGCGGAACTGAGCAATCTTGATGGAATTCCCGATCTAAGAAAGGAGATATACGACGGAAATATCGTGATTGTTGATATCTCGCTGATAAAGCGGGACAAGATGATACTCGAACGCGCGCTTCGTGACCTGCGGGATGTGGTAAGTGATGTGCACGGAGATATCGCAGGACTCGGCGAGGATATGGTGATCACGACTCCGACAGGCATCAGGATCGATCGTACACGGCTTGGTGGGCAGACGACGGCATATTGATATGAAGATCAACAGCCCTCTGCAGGCTTACGAGTACCTGCCGAAGACGAACTGCGGGGACTGTGGGGAACCGACATGCATGGCGTTTGCCTCGCATCTGATCGATCGGTCGATGAAGGCAGAGGAGTGCCCGCCACTGCTCGACGAAACATATAAAGATAATTATAACACGCTCGTCGATCTGCTTGCGCCTGAGATACGCGAGGTCGTAATCGGAACCGGCGACCATGCGATCACCATCGGCGGGGATGATGTGTTGTATCGGCACAAGCTGACCTTCTTTAATAAAACCGCCTTCGCTTATGACGTGTGGGACACAATGAGCGAGGAAGAACTGGTCAAACGCGTCAACGATATTCAGAACTACAAAAAATTTTACATCGGCGAGTTCCTGACACTTGACGCGGTTGCGATCAGATGCACATCCGGCGATGCGGATCAGTTCGCGCAAACGACCGCGAAAGTGATGGAAACGACCGAACTGCCGCTTCTGCTATGTTCGCTTGATCCGGAGGTTCTTGGTGCAGGACTTGCCGTTGCTGCCGATCGAAAGCCACTGATCTATGCCGCAACTACTGAAAACTGGCGCGATGTTGCAGAGCTTGCACTCACACATAACGTCCCTGTGGTGCTCTCTGCGCCAAACGATCCGGATGCCTTAAAATCGCTTGCACTGACGTTTGCGTCGGCGGGCATCACCGACCTCGTGCTCGATCCGGGGACGTCTCCGACAGACGGGCTGCGGGACTCCTTTGAGAACTTCCTGAAAATCAGGCGTGCAGGGATCGACGGGCAGACCGATATCGCATATCCTCTGATGGCGGTTCCCATGACCGTCTGGGAACGTTTCGATGGTATAAGTGCGGCATACTGGGAGAGCGTGCTTGCATCGATCTTCACGGTCAGGTACGGGGACATCATGATCATGCACAGCATCGAGCCGTACTCGCTCCTTCCGGAACTGCATATCAGGGACACGGTCTACACCGACCCGAGAAAGCCGGTGATGGTCGATGCGGGCGTCTTTGAGGTCGGCTCGCCTGACCGGAAGTCGCCTGTCTTCGTAACAGCGAACTTTGCGCTGACATATTATACGGTGGAGAGCGATCTGGCGTCCAATGATATCGACTGCTATCTCTGCGTGGTGGATACCGACGGCATCGGCGTCGAGGCGGCGGTGGCAGGCGGGCAGCTCACTGCGGCAAAGATCAAGGACATGTTCGATTCAGCAGGATTTGATGTGCAGGAGAAGACCGACCACGGCGCAATTATCCTTCCGGGACTTGCTGCACGGCTGCAAGGAGATGTTGAGGATACAACCGGGCTTAACGTGATGATCGGACCTCCTGATTCAGGACAGATCCCGCGGTGGATGGAATCGAAGTGGGAGTCGTGAGGGTTTCACTTTCACCCCGCTCTTGGATTACTGATTTATATATGTGGGCTGATGTGCATATCAAGGACTTGCACAGCCCTACACGATTCTGGGCGGACCTGCAGATTCCTCCCCTCTTTTTATTTTTTTAACAACCCCGTCCAGACCCCCGACCCGTAAGATTCATTGCGGGTCCCGCTCGCATTACATATCAGACCGCAGGTAAGCGACTCTGAAAGAACCATGATCTGCCCATCCGGACTCCCGGAAAACCCAGGATGCTATCTCTTCAAAGATGCCGCTGATAACATAATCTACGTGGGGAAAGCAAAGAATCTCAAAAAGCGCGTCCATAGTTACTTCCAGAGACGCGAGCGCGACCCAAAGACCGAGGTCCTCGTAGAGAAAGCAGATTCTGTCGATTTCATCGTCACGGACAGCGAACTCGAGGCGCTGATCCTTGAAAACACCCTCATTAAGCGACACCAGCCGAGATATAATATCGACCTTAAGGATGCGAAGAGTTACGCATACATCCGGATCACGGACGAGGAATTTCCGCGTATCGGGATTGCACGGAGGTTGGACGGAAGCGGAAGTTTCTTTGGTCCGTTTGTCACTGCAAAGGAGCGCGACTATATCCTTTCGGTCGTGAAAAAGACGTTTAAGCTGCGATCATGTCGCAGACTCCCGAAACGGGCGTGTCTCAGGTACCATATCGGGTCGTGCAGCGCGCCGTGTATCGGAAAGATCAGCAGCGAGGAGTACCGCACGCAAGTCGCCCGGGCGCAGTCGCATCTCCGCGGGAATACGAGCGATCTGATCCGGTCTTTATCGCAGGAGATGGCAGAAAAATCGATGGAACAGGAATTTGAGTTTGCGATGGAACTCAGGGACCAGATCGCTGCCATCGAGCACCTTGCAGAACGCCAGTATGTGGATCGGCAGAAGAACTACGATGAGGATGTCATCAACTACGTGAAAAGCGATGGCAAGGTCTATCTCATGCTCTTCAACGTGTACAAGGGCATGCTCGCAGACAAGCAGGAGTTTGTCTTCGATGAGCGCGAGGAGGTGATCGACGAGTTCCTTGTGCAGTACTACTCAGAGCACTGCCCGCCGCCCGAACTGATCCTGCCCTCGCAGGTAAGTGACGTGATCCCGGATTTCCTCATCCGTAGGAGCGGGCGGCGGGTCAGGATCACGATCCCGAAGCGGGGTGAGAAGAAGAAGCTGCTCGATCTCGTCAGGAAGAACATCGAGATTTCATTCTTTGGCGGGCAGATCAAACTTGAGGCGCTGAAAAACCTTCTCGGGCTTCCCCGCGTCCCCACGGTCATCGAGTGCTTCGACATCTCCCACCTATCAGGCACGTCGATGGTCGCATCGATGGTGCAGTACAGGGCAGGAAAGCCGGATAAACGGAATTACAGGCGGTTCAAGATCAGGACGGTCGAGAAGATCGACGATTTCGCTGCCATTGCCGAGGTCGTGCGGAGACGGTATTCGCGCCTGAAAAGGGAGGATGGTGAATTCCCGGATCTGGTAATCATCGATGGCGGAAAGGGGCAGCTCTCGGCAGCCCGCGGGGAGATTGAGAGGCTCGGGCTCAGGATTCCAATCATCTCCATCGCCAAGCGAGAGGAAGAGATCTATGTGCCGGGTCTCACCCATCCCCTGCCTTCTGACCGGAAGGATAAAGCATCGCTCTTTGTTCAGGAGATCCGGGATGAGGCGCACCGGTTCGCAGTCGCGTACCACCGGCTGCTCAGGCGAAAAGCGGTGGTGTCATGATCTTTCGGCTCTCTGGTAATTCGCGTTGCACACACTTTTTCGCCCTTATAGAGGATCTGGCCATGATAAGGAAGATTAAACCACAGAGGACACGGAGGACACAGAGTGTTGTTATTTTTCCCTTTTGCCGCCTCTGTGTCCCTCTGTGATCTCCGTGGTTTTCCAAAACCTTATTCCAAAAATATCAAAAAGTCTCACGGGTTTTAGTCACTGCAACGCGAGATACCCAAGACCTGATCTTTCGCGGTTTGCGGTGTGACGTTTATAGCCATTGAAGCCGAACAACTCTTCTGAAGTTCAGACCGACCATGTTAGAACACTCGACCCACCCCGGCTACCAGATCCACCTCGCAGATGATGTATACGAACCGGCAGAGGACTCCTACCTCTTAATCGACGTCGCACTAAATGAGATCGCGGGATCAAAGCAGCGATTGCGCATCATCGAGATCGGCACAGGCTCAGGGATCGTGACAGCGGCTATGATGCGAGATGCGCCGGAACACAGATACGCGGCAACCGATATCAGCCCCCATGCGGTAGCGTGTGCAAAGGCAAACCGCGTGCCTGTGATCCGTGCGGATCTCTTCAGCGGGATCAGGGGAAGATTCGATCTGATCATCTTTAATTCGCCGTATCTCCCGACCGCACCAGCCGAGCGGGTCGATGGCTGGCTCGATTATGCATGGAACGGCGGGGAGGATGGGCGGGCGGTCATCGACCGGTTCCTCGAGCGGGCTCAAGCGTTTCTCGCAGACCGCGGAAGCATCCTGCTCTTGCTCTCATCGCTGACCGGCATCGAGACTGTGCGTGAGCGCATGGCGTCGGCGGGTCTTGTGGTGCACGAGGTGGCGAGCATTCGATGCCCGGGCGAGCGGCTCGTGGTGCTGCGTGGATCACTTTCGTCAAAATAGAGTATAAAATATAATTTTGTTGTGTGCCAATCGTTGTTGTGGATCGTTATACAGTCTGCAGTGATGTACAGAGATCGTTTGGTTTGAGTACGCTGGGTTTGGTTAATTTTTTATTCATCTTTTTCTGCGCTAACGTACATTTCCATGTCGCCACGAGAATATACTTGTTCTAAAATTCCCTGTAAAGTTTCAGCGAGTTTTTTGGCAGCCACATGGGACATATATATCCGAGTTCCATCGAGGAGAACTTTGTCGTCTTTCTTGATGCCAGGCATTTGAAGGAAGTCTATGTACACATCTCTATGGGTAGCTTGAATATATGCAAGATTTGAGTAGTGAACTGCAGATATATCTGGTACAATATCTTCCGGATCGAATCGGTAAATTTCTCCTAAATCGATTAAAACTGATTTTGCTTCTTCGTCTGAAGCTCTTTCTTCTTCCAGTACATCCTTTTCTTTTTCAGTAGTCATAAAAATCAAGCCTGCCCTGAAGCTAATATAACATTTTCTCCATATTGTTGTCCTTCACCTGCGAAGAATTTATCAGTCCAAATTCTGCCGTTGCATTCATATTGAGCCATAGTGGCAACAGCTAATGGCTGTACTTTGTGCCTTAGCACTTTCAAGTAGTAATCCAAAATAGCAGTATCCATACATTCCGTTCCATCTCTATCGTCTATCGAAGCATATGACAGGAATGTTAATGCAATAATTTTTTTTGCTTTCAAATTTAAACGATAAACAGGATGTTGTATATCGCTTATGTCTTTTTCAAGTAACCCGAGATTTGTAAGATTGGCAAGAGCTTTTCTAACGGTTGGTGCTCTAGCTCCAGTCATCTCTTCAAAATATTTGGGTCGATAGTCGCGATAGGGGTCAGCTACAACCTCTTCAATGATCTTTGTCTGTACATTATCCCCAAAAAGTCCACCGTAGGGTTTGTCGAGATACATCTCAAATTCCCTTGGTAACTCTGGTAAGTGTTCTTCTGCCATGTTAATTCATTCATAGCATCTTCTCTTATTAAACCTTTGTCTTATTTTCTGTAACAGAAAATATTTTTTCCAATTGCTTTTTATGTCTATGATGGGGAACTTCAAGATCATAGTGCGATATCCATTGGGATGCCCACACCTGATTTTCTAATTTAACTACTTTTTCTCCTTTATATCGATATATGCCTATGTATTGTGGACTTAATCCTTTGACAACACTTTCAATATCGAGTCCTTCAGCTTCCCATTTTTTCTTACATCGCTCAATCTCCTGATCGATCCGCGTTTTATTAGCCATGAAAGAAATTTAGCAACAGGGTATGTTGGATCTGGCGGATTAGGAACAACGGCCCGATTTTTATCGACTGCACTACGGGAAGAAAGTTTCGTATTATCGGACATTACCGCATTTTCTTATATCGTAGATAGATAAACCTGCTCATTTTAACTAAACAATGCCGTACACACACGACTCACCAATCCCCATAGCCAATCACGCACCCCCCGCCCACACTCATCCCATCGCCCGACCTCAGCCCATGGATGCCACTGACTCAAGCAAAGCGAAGTCAGGGGTCGGTGACGCCATGGTTCACTTTCAATTTCACTTTCACTTTCACCCCGCTCATGCCAAACGGTTAATACTCCCCCAAAGACAGTTTGATCTGATCACCATGAACGAAATATCGATAGAGGAACTCCCGGGTATCGGTCCTGCGACCGCTGAGAAACTGAAGGATGCGGGATTTAATTCAATCGAGGCGATTGCTGTTGCGTCGCCCTCGGAACTTGCGGGAACCGCGGAGATCGGGGAATCTACCGCTGTCAAGATCATCGCGGCAGCACGAACCTCTGCTGATGTCGGCGGATTCGAGACCGGAGACGCCATCCTCGAGCGCAGAAAAGAGATCGGCAAACTCAAGCTCGGATGCACCGAGGTTGACAACATGATGGGCGGGGGATTTGAAACACAGGCGATTACAGAGGTGTATGGCGAGTTTGGTTCCGGAAAGACGCAGATTGCGCATCAACTCGCAGTAAATGTGCAGTTACCGGTCGGCATGGGTGGACTATACGGATCTGTGATCATCATCGACACAGAGAACACATTCCGACCGGACCGGATCACAAGCATGGTGGAGGGTGCGTCAAAGAGATACGAAACCGAGTACGATCCCGAGGAATTCCTAAAAAACATCCATGTTGCCCGTGCATACAACTCCAACCATCAGATCCTTCTCATGGACACCGCATCCGAACTTGCGGATTCGCTCCGGGATACTGATAAGCCGGTACGCCTCCTGATTGTCGATTCGCTGACAGCGCACTTCCGGGCAGAGTATGTCGGCAGGGGCACGCTTGCTGACAGGCAGCAGAAATTAAACAAGCATCTGCACGCCCTCATGCGATTTGGCGACCTCCACAATGCGATGGTCTTTGTGACCAATCAGGTTATGTCAAAGCCAGATGCATTCTTCGGCGATCCGACAAAACCGATCGGCGGGCACATTCTCGGGCACACCTCGACATTCCGGCTATATCTGCGGAAATCGAAAGGCGACAAGCGGGTTGCAAAACTGGTCGACTCACCCAATCTGCCAGACGGCGAGGCACTATACACAGTGACACCGGAGGGGCTCTTCGATTGATTGTGAAGGCGATTGCGATCGATATCGATGGCACGCTGACGCACAAGGACCGGAGCATCGACTGCCGCGCAGTAGAGTGCCTTCGCTCGCTTGATATCCCGATCGTGCTCGCTACAGGTAACGTGCTCTGCTTTGCAAGGGCGGCAGCGAAACTGATCGGAACCGGCGGGCAGATCATCGCGGAGAACGGCGGCGTGGTCTCGCTTGAATACGATGGCAGGGAGTACTACAATGGCGATATCGATGCATGTGAACGTGCGTTTGATGCATTGACAGAACATCTTGGTGTGCATATCCAAAAACTCGATCCAGAGTACAGAAAGACCGATATAGCGCTTCGGAGGAACTTTGATGCTGCGGATGCGCGGCAGATCGTTGGCGAGGATATCGATGTTGTGGATTCGGGATACGCCATCCATCTAAAGAGCAAGGATGTGGACAAGGGAACCGGACTCTTCCGGATAGCTGGTCTCATGGGTATCGATGCAAGCGACTTTGCTGCCATCGGGGACTCTGAAAACGATCTGCAACTGCTTGCCGCGGCTGGATTTGGGGTCGCTGTCGGTAATGCGCATCCGGCGCTTGCGGCTGCTGCCGATCTCGTGACCGCTGGCGAGTATGGCGCAGGCGTTGTCGAGGCGATCCAGTATCTGGCATCTTGCAAGATCTGATCCCCACCGCATTCAGACGGCGTAAACCTCAAACCCGGTTCTCATCATAATACCGGTCCAGAATCTCGACGATATTCCGCACCTCACAGTCCACCCTGTTCTTCGCAAGACCGTGCCTGAACTGGAGTTCGCAACTCGGGCAGGTGGTGACAACCACATCAGGATCGATCTTTCGGATATCGTTAAGTTTCCTCTCGAATATCCTCGCAGAGAGGTCCGAATGCAAGAAACTGTATGTGCCAGCCCCGCCGCAGCACCCATCCCCGAGTTCGACAAACTCTGATACAACCTTCGCAAGTATCCCGCCCCCGTTCCCAACGCCAGCAGCGGCGAGATGGCAGGGGTTGTGATATGCTGCACGGATATCAAGTTTCTTTCCCGAAAACATGCTATCGTCAAGATGCTTCGCAAGAAACTCGCCGATATCATAAGTGATCGACGATACCCTCGCCGCGGCGTCGCCCAGTTCGTCCCCTTCCAGCAGCTCCCCGAATTTCTTAAGCATCATGGTGCAGGAGGCGCACGAGGTCACGATGGCATCGTATCTCTCGTCAGCGAATGTGGCGACGTTCTTCCTTGCGGTCTCCTTTACCAGATCGTAAAGCCCTTCCTCGATCATCGGAAGCCCGCAGCACTGCTGCTCCGGGATAAAGACATTGAATCCACCCTTTGCAAGCACCCTGATCATCGAATCGATGACTTGATCATCGAATAGCGCGGATGCACACCCCACAAACACCGCGACATTCATCGCATCCGGATTCTGTTCCTGCACACACTCATCGAGTACCAGCGGTTCTCTCCTGATCTTCGGAAGATCCCTCCCAAGGAGCGTTCCTGCCACCGGCATTGCGATTCTCCCAAAGAACCGGGAATACCGCTCGAATCGGTTGTAATTAGATGCCCATATACGCATCGCCTGTCTGGCATACAGGGGCGGGGTCTTCTGGGAAAAGAGCAGTTCTCCGATACTCGCATGGCTCGGGCATCTGGTCGCGCACCGGAGACAGCCGAGACATGCGCCAAGCATCTTTCCTGCACTGCGCGACTCGCCATGCCCTGGATTTTCGAGTTTTCGGAACCTCGCAAGCTGTAGAAACGACCTCGAACCCGATTCTCCTTTCAATGTGATCGATATCGGGCAGACCGATTTGCAGTACCCGCAGTTGATGCACTTTTTTTCAAATCTGTTTATATATTCTGTTGGGTATTTTATATCATCCGTGATCTGCCTGTCGCTGAAGATTACATCAGGATTCAGGATGTCGTCAGGGTCAAAAATCTCCTTTATCTGCTGCATGTAACCGTATATCCTTCCACCCCACTCTTTTTTGAGGAACATCGTCCTGAGTCTGCCCATCCCGTGCTCGCCGGTCATGGTGCCGCCATACTTGAATACGACATCGTAAACCCTGTCCACCAGTTCAGGCAGCATATCGATGTTTTTTGGGTCGTTTAAGTTCAGCATCGGTCTGATATGCAGATTCCCTGATCCTGCGTGTCCGTAGACTGCAGAAGTTATGCCATATTCATCGAATATCTCATGCAGATCGCATATCAGCGGTGCAAGATCGGGTACGCTAACAGCAACGTCATCGATGAACGCATCCGGCTTCATATCCTCATCATAGTTTGTCAGGATCGGGACAAGCGCTTTTCTGACAACCCATATCCTTTCCTGCACTTCTTCGTCCTCTGATTCGGAAAAAATTAAACAAACATCATACCGCTCATGAATCATCCGTTCAAGATCGTCTATCTTTGATTTTCGGTCGTCGCCCTCGAATTCAACGAAGAGCGCACGTGCATTCGCAGGTATGCCCATATCGGGATGCTCTGCCCGGACAATTTCAAGAGAGGTTGAGTCCATCATCTCGATCTTTACAGGATCGAGTTTCTTGATGTGCTGGACTGCATCACCGGCATCGTATAACTTTTTGAAGTATATCGCACTGATAGCCGTTCCCGATACAAGCGGGAGAACCTTCAGTCGTATTCGTGTGAAGATACCAAGAGTTCCGACGCTTCCGGACATCAGATGTGCGATCATACCGCCGATGTGGTCATGATCAAGCATCGCCCTGATATTATATCCGCTTGCAGTTTTTACGTCCCTTTTCGATTCGAGGTGTGCTATTGTATCGGTGTCAGCAAGTATCTGATTTTTTAGTCCGAGTAATCCGCCTGATATCCTGTCAGGAATGGTCTCTGCTCTGGCGGTATCGATGATCTCGCCGTCTGCTGATACAAACTCCACATCGGTCACGTAATCGTCTGTGGTTCCGTACTTCACAGACTTCGCCCCGCTCGCCTTCGTCCCGATATTGCCACCTATCATACAGATCTCAGAACTTGACGGGTCTGACGGGAGAAATAACCCTTTTTCACCGAGATATGCCTGAAGGTCATTTATTACGACTCCTGGCTCCACATCAACAAAGAACTCCCCGTCTTTCTCCACAATATCAAAAATGCGGTTCATTTTCTTCGAGATATCCAGAATAATCCCCTTGCCAAGGCAGCTTCCTGCGAGATTGGTTCCGGCAGCCCTTGCTGTGACGGAAATTCCAAGTTCCTTTGCCGCCTTCACACACACGCTAACGTCTTCTGCATCTGCCGGGCAGACCACTGCAGACGGCAGGACCTGATAGATGCTCGCATCGGTTGAGTAGCAGTACAGCGTCGCAAGATCGGTGTACACCTCACCTCTGACGTTTTGGAGTGCTTTTTTGGTGTGGTTCATCCTTTACCCTCCGGATCGAAGACAACGTATTCATAATCTCTGAAATCTCTGAAATCTCTGAACTTCTTACTGGCATCAATCTTTCTGGCGATTATTACATAATACTCCCCTCTATTTTTGTTCCCATCCCATCAACCCATGCCTTCAGAGCCCCTGAAATGCAAAGATTATAAGTCCATAACGCGCATATATCGAGGCATACATGTTCGATCCACAAACACTCGTCGTCCCTGACGGCACCAGGATGGAGGAGCGTACTATTGTGGTTGACGGTGGTGCGATCATCGGTGGCAGTACCAGCATCGAATACGGCGTCATCGCAGATGAGATCACGATCGGTGAGAACGTGAAGATCTATGGCGAGGTCTCTGCACGTTCGGATGTTTACATCGACCGCCGGTCTGAGATCGGAGGCACTGTGCGTGCGAATGGCGACGCCCATCTTGGCGAGTTTACGAAGATCGATGGCAAACTCGCTGTCGCAGGCAATCTTGACATCGGGGATCATGTATCGATCAAGGACGGATTCGAGGCGAGGGGCTGGATCACGATCAGAAACCCAATACCGCTCATCATCTTCCTGTATCTGTACCTGAGTGAGCTGATACGCAGCGGCAAGGACGAAGAGGTAGAAAGAGCATTGGATGATCTCTTTTCCGATGATTCGGATGGTGTCGATACCCCGATGATGATACTGCCTGCCAAATCCAGAATCACGCTCAGCGCGATCGAAACAGGTAAGCCCGCACATATCGGAGACGACTGCCGGCTGCAAGGCAACATCCGTGCAGAATCGGTAGCTATGGGCAGCAACATAACCTTATTCGGAAGCATCAGGGCTAAAGACATCACGATCCGTGAAAATTGTATTGTTCATGGGAATATCGATGCGAGTGGTAACGTCAGCATCGGTAGTGGCAACCACGTGCTTGGCGATCTCCGTGCACAGGCTATCAATATCCATCGCAGCGCGGTAGTGGACGGCACGATGGACGCACCCCGCGGCATTGTGGTCGAGGAGACTGTAAGCGAGGTGGAAGAAGCAAGAAAGCCAGAAGCGGTTGAAAAGCAAAAAGAAGTGGGAACGCCAGAAGCGGAAGCAAAAGTAGGGGTAAAGAGAGCGAAGGATAAGAAATATGCAAGATCCGACAGAAATAGAGGACGAAAGCAATTTACAAAACCGCGAAGCAGGAGAGACAAACATAGTAGGGCGAAGGGGTATGGACGTGGGCAGAGATATTACGTACGAAGACGTGGCACAGAGCGTCATTGACCTGCTTCTGAGGGCTGAGACCCGGCTTCCCGACGACGTGACCGCAGCACTAACGGATGCGCACGGGCGCGAGACCGATCCCACCGCAAGAGCGCAGATCGAGGCGATTCTTGAGAACATCGAACTCGCAGCGGCGCGAAAAGTTCCGATCTGCCAGGATACCGGAATACTGATATTCTTTGTCGAGATCGGAAGGGATTGCACGATTGATTTTAATATTAAGGATGCGATACGGGACGGTGTTAAAAAAGCAACCGAGATCGTACCGCTCAGACCAAACGCGGTGCATCCGACCAGGAGAGAGCCGTCCGGAAACGTTGGAATCGGACTGCCTGACATCATTCTTGATATCAGCGAGGGGGACCGCATAAGAATTACTGTGATGCCGAAAGGTGCTGGAAGTGAGAATGTGAGTCGGCTTGCGATGCTTAACCCCTCGCAGGTAGCGGATATCAAGCGGTTCGTACTCGAGACCGTCGCAGATGCCGGAGGGAAGCCGTGTCCCCCCATAATCGTTGGTGTCGGGATCGGCGGATCCTTTGACAAGGCAGCCCGCCTTGCAAAGAAGGCGTTACTGCGTGAAATCTACGATAACGCCTCCGGCGTCGACGCTTGCACTATGGACGATTTCGAGCTGGAGATACTCGATGCGATCAATTCACTCGGCATCGGCACGATGGGGCTTGGCGGAGATATCACCGCGCTTGCCGTGCATATCGAGTATGCGCACTGCCACACCGCATCGCTTCCTGTTGCTGTGAACATCCAGTGCTGGGCGAACCGGAGAGCGAGCGTGGAACTTGGCAGGTGATCTTTCTGGCGTCTTGTGGTAGGTCTTTGGTAACGACTCTGTCGTCGACGCTTGCGTTATCTCGCGTCGCAGTGACCAAAAACCCGGAGACTTTTTGATATTTTCGAAATAGGGTTTTTTGGAAAACCACAGAGGACACAGAGTGACACAGAGGGGGCGAAAGATGAAAATAACAACTCTCTGTGATCCTCTGTGCTCTCTGTGGTTTAATCTTCCTTAACGCCGAAGGCGTCGATGCTCGATCTTGAGAATGTCGACACCGCATTACCATAACCGGATCCTTGTGAAGTGAAAAAGTGCATGCATTCACGAATTACCAGAGAGCCTTTGTGGTTTCATTATGCCACTTCGCATCCCTGACCGGGAAAACAACTCCCATAATCCACGCGACCGTTAAGATGCAAACAGGATGATACAGATGCATAAATGTTCGAACCAGCCTGCCGCGAGATCCTTGAGCAGATCCTGAATCACGGGATAACAAGCGAGCGTGAGCTTGATGCCGCCAAGAAGCGGGTCAGCGCAAAGTACAAACTCCGGAGTCTCCCAAAGAATTCGGAGATCCTTCTGCTCTGCTCTGCGGATGAGCGTGCCCGTGCGATCCATCTGTTGCAGCGAAAGTCGGTCCGCACGATATCAGGCGTTGCCGTGGTTGCGGTGATGACTTCGCCGCACCCGTGCCCGCATGGCGCATGTATCCCGTGCCCGGGCGGTCCCGCATCCGAATTCCAGACACCGCAGAGTTATATGGGCAGAGAGCCCGCCACGATGCGTGCGATCCAGTGCGGCTACGATCCGTACAAGCAGGTGGCAGTCCGGCTGCGGCAGTTGCAGAGCATCGGGCATCCGGTAGACAAGGTCGAACTGATCGTGATGGGCGGGACGTTCACAGCCCGCCCGCCGGATTACCAGCAGTGGTTTGTCGGGCGGTCGATTTCGGCTATGAACGATTTTGGTGGCGCGGGCGTGCCCGATCAGGATATCGATCTCGATATCGAATCCGTGATTGACATGAACGAGACCGCTGCGGTCAGGAATATCGGGATCACCTTTGAAACCCGCCCGGATCACCTGTCCACCGTGGAGATCGACCGCCTGCTCGAGATGGGCGCAACGAAGGTGGAAGTCGGGGTTCAGAGCATCTATGACCGCGTACTCGAGAAGATCGATCGCGGGCATACCGTGCAGGACGCAATCGCTGCCAACAAGCGTTTGCGTGACAGCGGGCTTAAGGTCGGATTCCATATAATGGTCGGGCTTCCCGGATCTGGTGCCAACGATGACCTGAACATGTTTAAGACGCTCTTTAACGATCCTGCGTTCTGCCCTGACCACCTGAAGATCTATCCCACGCTAGTCACCGAGGGAACCGTGCTCCACCGGTGGTGGAAGGATGGCAGCTACCAGTCGCTTGACAACGTTTCAGCGATCGGGCTGCTCGCAGATATCAAGAGCGTGCTTCCAAAATGGGTGCGGCTGCAGCGGATCCAGCGGGACATTCCCGCGCAGCAGATCGCGGCAGGTGTCACAAAGAGCAACATCCGCCAGCTTGCAGAAGAGCGGCTCAGGTCGATGGGTGGGTCATGCAGGTGCATCAGGTGCCGCGAGGTCGGACATGCATCGCTGCACGGAAGGGTGCCTGAGAAGATTGAACTGTTGATCGAGACGTACAGTGCATGTGGCGGAACCGAGCACTTCATATCGTTTGAAGATACGGAAAACAATATCCTGATCGGTTTTCTGCGGCTGCGGTTCCCGGATTCTCCGCACCGGATAGAACTAGCAAACGCTGCTCTCGTGCGTGAACTGGTGGTGTACGGGAGGATGGTGCCATTGGGTGAAGAATCCAGCCCTCGTAGGGATCAGTGGCAGCACAGGGGTTACGGGCGTGAACTGCTCGCTGCTGCAGAGGATCTTGCATCCAAGCACGGATTTTCAAAAATCGCGGTTACAAGTGGTATCGGTGTGCGTGAGTATTACAGGAAGCGCGGTTATGTGCGCGAGGGCGCATACATGGTGAAGTACCTTTAACCGGGCCAGGTTCCGTACTGAAACCCAAGAGCGATCGCGAATATGCCAGCGACAACAGCGATTACGACAACGGTCTTTGGATTGATGCGTATCGCGGTCTCGTCTGCCTCGTAATATCTCATCAGACCCGCAGAAGACATAAGTCCGCTGCCGCTTGCTTTCTTTTTAGCCATTGATGTCATTATCTCTGGCGATGTTACATAAACGTTTCTACCCTTAGATGAAGGGTTACTTTATTATGTATCTGCTACAGAATATACCTATTACATGAGTGTAAGGATTATGGCTGTGGACGATGAACCGGATACGGTAGACCTGATCACACTGGTGCTTGAAAATGAGGGATATGAGGTGCTGCCAGCTTACAGCGGCAGAGATGCGTTGGAAATGCTTAAAGATACAAAACCCGATCTGATCCTGCTGGATATTATGATGGAAGATATCGATGGCTGGGGGGTGTACGAATCAATCCGTAAAAACAAGGAAACGAAGAATATTCCGGTGGTGATGCTCACAGCAAAGGCGCAGTCCATCGATAAGATGATCGGTCTGCATGTTGTCGGGGTCGATGAATATATCACCAAGCCATTCGGTCACAGAGAGTTGATCGATGGTATAAAGAAGCACCTGCCAGTGACTGGATGAGGGTGAGATGGACTACAAGGCGGGCTCGATTGGCAGGGTGTTCATCGCACGCATCGATCATGATGAGGATCTGCTTGACGAACTCGTCAAACTCGCAAGATCAGAAGAGATCAGCTATGCATTCTTCATGCTGATAGGTGCGGTTAAGAATATGCAGGTCGTGACCGGACCGAAGGAGGACACTGTCCCGCCGGATCCGATGTGGCGCTCGATCACGGGTGCTTGCGAGATACTCGGCATCGGAAACATCCTCTGGAAGGACGGGAACCCGAGCATCCATCTCCATGCCGCGCTTGGTAAGGGAAACGACGTGACTGTCGGCTGTCTGCGTGATAGCGTCGATGCATACCTCACCACCGAAGCCATCATATTCGAGATATCAGGCATCGCTGCAGAACGGGTGTACGACGACAAGTACGGGATTGCACGGATGGTGTTATGATGAAATATCTATATCAGGACTCTGTAAAACTCCCCACCGATCGTGATTTCATTCACGATCTGGAGGCGCTACTGGACGTGACCGCGGCGGTAGTTCCGCTTGAAGACGAGATCATCTCGGCTAATAACGAAGTGGAAGAGAGCCACCATGCGAAGGATAGGAAAATCGCAGGGCTGAGAACATTCGAAAGCGAGGTGACGAGGCAGATGAACGAGATCGTCAGGGATGGCGGCATCGATGAGATGCAGGTCTGCAAGAATGCGATCATAGATGTGTGTGCATCATGCGTGGATCAGCAGAAGGCAAAGATCGATTCCGAGTCTGATACGTCACTAACTGATCTGGCTGAGAAGATCGACCTCAACGCGGAGCGTATCTGCAAGATACTCAGTCCGTTTCTCGAATTCGGCGTGTATGGCGCCAGATTTACATATTCGCTCGAATCGGAGGGGAAGAAGGGGCTCCACGGCGAGTTCAAAGCAGATCTGGGCGAGCTATCATTCGCTTATGAACTGCGGTTTAAGGATGCGGTCACTGTGAAGCAGCTGGTTGGTTCGTTCGCAATTCCGGTACCGAAAAAGGCAGGGATATTCCACAGTGAAGAAGCGGTTAAGATGATAGACATGTCGAATCACCGTTTGGATGACGTTAAATACATAAATAACCAGATAACCGCAGAATTTAAGGATAAGAGGGGCGCAAAAATAGTCCGTATCGAGATGAAAACTGCCACCGAGGATTATTCGATAGTATATGAAGGTGCAGAGCCGGTCAATCTGACAAGAGACGAATTGGTCTCAAAAGAGATCGATAGCAAGGGGGTCATAGACCTCATGCATGCGGTGACCGGTTATGTGAAGGATAACAGAAGACGCGAGGTTGCGACGCTTGTGAGACTGACGTTTAATGGCATGAATGTGATCAGGGAACCGCTCGTCTCTGATGCGCTGAAGGTCATACTCGCGGAATACGGCAGATTCGCAAACGAATGTATCGCACACGGGGCGGCAAAGGACGAATTCGTGATAAAGATCGAATCGGACGACGGTACAAGGACTGAGAAATACATGTCGATCTCGACGGTCAAGGATCATCTGCTCGGGATCGGGGAAGCGGGCGCGGAACTGGCGGATGCATTCGGACTGGGGACAAGCGCGTCATGACAATGTGTAGGAACTGCCGTGCCCTGTGGTTGTGGTGCTGACAGTCCCACCACAAGCCATATAGTACACCCTCAGGTATAATACTTATGAATGTATTCATAAACCTGGGACGGGGATTTTCACTCCTCAAAGTTATTGTAAGAATGTTTTTAAATCTATTGAACGGTAATAGGAGTGTGATCCAAGTATGATTGACCAATTTAATGATACCGATAAGATAAAAATTGCTTTGCTGATAGATGGAGATAATGCACAAGCGACTCTAATTGAAAAAATCTTAGCTGAAACGGGTAAACACGGACCAATTACGATAAGACGTATTTATGGCGACTGGACTACACCAAATATGAATAGGTGGAAAGAGACTTTAAATAATCTTGCAATTCAACCAATTCAACAGTTCCGTTATACTGTTGGCAAGAACTCCACAGATAGTGCTATGATTATTGATGCAATGGATATCCTTCATGACGGTTCAGTAGAAGGTTTTTGTATCGTTTCCAGTGACAGTGATTATACAAGACTTGCAACTAGAATCCGTGAAAGTGGTATTTTTGTGATGGGGATTGGTAAAAGCACAACACCAAAGGCATTCGTAAACGCATGCAAAATGTTCATTTATACTGAAAATCTAACATCCGGAGATTCTATCCCGGGAAATGAAACGGGATCAACGCGTTCATTAACAACCGGTGAAAAAGCGAAAGTAGCGGATCCGATTCCATTACTCAAAGAAGCTTTTGAAATGGCTTTAGGGGAGGATAGTTGGGCACATTTGAGTGCGATGGGAAATTGTTTACTCCAGTTAGATCCGGGTTTTGATCCAAGGTCGTATGGATACAAACAATTATCCCTACTTGTTAAGGCGCATTCAAATTTATTTGAATTAAAAAATATCAAGATGAAAAATGGCCCTGATGTTTTTTATATAAAAATCAAAGATTAGAAATTTTTAGCTTCACAGAGTTGGCGAATAATTTAAGAAAAATTGTAACTACTCAGGTACCTAAAACCACTATCGGGGGACTTCACTATGCAGGGACTACTCGGGACGTGGGGGGTACTGTAATCAAACCGGGAATTTAACCGCAGAGTACGCGGAGGGACGCGGAGGGGAAATAAACGGTTAAATGCTCTGCGTTCCTCTGCGCCCTCCGCGGTTATTTTTCTTGCCAGAAAGTACATGATCGCAATCGGGCGACCAATCAACATACCTGAGTAGTTACGAAAAATTCCCGTTACAAACACCCTTTAGCGCGACATGATGCATCGCTTCAGGCAAGAACAAAACGAGCCCCATAAAAGAAGCAGAGTTATTATAGTGCGGAAAGAACAAGTTAAACCTACTCAAATCGAACATAAAACACAGGAGATATGACATGAAACATGTAAGAATAATCGCAGTCGTGTTCGCTCTTGCACTCGCAATTGCATGGAGCGGCTGCGTGGACTCAGATTCCGACAAACAGAAGGAATCACAAGAAGAGAGCGTACCATCCGGCACCGCACATTATCTCGATCTGATCGATGTGACTTCCCTGCACTACAAAGCTACAGTATCCGCCGATGACGGGGGTGCTGCCGTATTCGAGGAATGGCGCAAGAAATCCGGAGACGTCTGGTTCTTCAAGTCGGTGATCAGCAGTAACCAGGGCGCGGATTCTGTGACCATTTTGCAGAACGCGGACGGGATGTATATTATAGATGAGGAGAGCGGCACAGCGATCAAAACCGGAGAATGTTCTGATGATAACATTGGATATATGAACCCGTCCTGGGCGGCGTATGGTTGCTATAGCGACGATTCCGCATGGGATGATAGCTGGATCATAGACCGCGACACAACATGTCTGGGTCGCAAAGCCGTCAAACTGGACTATGGCAAGGTGTGGCAACTTGCCGGAACACTTAACCGCGAAGATATCGACACGGAAAGAGCTGATCTGATCGTGGACAAGCAGACCGGGTTCACGCTGCTACTCGACTGGGCATGTACATACGAGGGCAAATCCGAGAGCGTGCGCTACGAGGTCACCGAGTTTGATGTGGACACAAATATCCCGGACAGTACGTTTGACCTCCCTGCCGATGCGAAGATGGTTGATCTCACGGCGCTTGGCGAAATGGGTGGCGAGATGCCCGATGAGATGCCTGACATGGCGTCTGGCGGACCCGGATTGCCTCCGCTTCCTGAGTGATGGGTATCAAAACCCATCTTTTTTTGTTTTCAGTCGTGCGAATCAGTTACCGGTTGAAACGACCAAGAGTTTCCGCCCAACAACTTTACAACCATCCGATCCCGATATCTGAATCATGAACCGGATACGTGCATGTCTCTATCTCTCGGTCTTTGTGATCATGGGGCTCTCGGATGCGGTCGTGCCGATTCTCCCGGATCTCTCTGATGAAACGTTTGTGCAGAGCATGATCTTCTCCGCGTACTTTGCAGGCGCACTCGTCTCAATGATCCCGCTCGGGATGCTTGCGGACCGGTACGGAAATCCGCGGTTCATCCTGCTCAGTATCGTTCTGACAATCATATCCGGATTACTGATCCTCTTATCCGACTCCCCCCAGATCCTCGTGTCTGCGCGTTTTGTCGAAGGGTGCGCCTGCGGGGCTTTCTTTCCGGCAGCGTTCTCGATGATTGCGAAATTTAAGAATCGAAGGAAGTACATAGGAGAGTTTACTTTTCTGATCAATATCGGGCTTGCTCTCGGTGTTGCAGCCGCTGCCGCGCTTAAGTATTACCATCCGAAAGGTGGAATACTGGTATTTGCCTTGCTCGCCATCCCTGCACTGGTGCTTGCGATTTCACTGAAACAGGAGCCCGATGATCCCGATGTCCCGCCTGCACCGCAGAGGATTTCAGGTATATTTGCGATCCTTTCCGATGCGCGGTATCTACAGATATGGGTGATCGCCTTCGTCTTATTTGGTGCGACAGGGGTTATTGTTGCTTATTTCCCATCTTTCACGGATTTAACACCGTCTCCTCTGGGACTTGCACTTTCCGGCGTCTATTTTGGAGCGATGATAACCTCGCTCATCGGCGGTCGTGCGTGTACCACTGAACGCTGGCTGATCCGGGCAGGTGCGCTGATAACCGGAATCGGCATCGTGGCGACCATATACCATCCGATCGGGCTTACCATCATGGGTGCCGGATCCGGGTTTGCGATGGTCGGGCTTGTCGCAGGGGTTGCATCTCTCGGTTCTGATCGGGGCATGGCGATGGGGGTCTTCAATACATGCACTTATGCCGGATTTGCTACACTTCCGGTATTTGCGGCAGGAATTCTCTTGTATGTCGATTATGTAGCACTCTTCGGAATCGCCGGAGTCGCTGTGGGCGCGCTCACTCTCTTTCCGTTGCATGCGCTTGCGGTGAAGCGGTGATCCATCCGCCCCCTATTATAGAGGTTCGCGCAAAGTGGCATGGTATGACCGCCCCACCGCGCCGCAAGGTTTATATAGTAGTACGTAGTAGTGGTGTACCATGCGAGCGGGTTTCTAAAAACTCTTTTTAACCACACTAACCCCCACTCCCCACTTCCCACACTCCCGCTCGCATATCCCCCTCACAAGTTATTCAGTTTTGACTACGACTACAGTCTAACGACTACAGTCTAATTGGTGGCAGGCCTGTGTATGGCAATGTTGGCTGTGAATATGTCAGGATTATAGTGAATATCCTGTTGAACCGCAAGGTTTAAATAATATCACAATACAATATAACATATATGCGAGCGGGGTTTTGAAAAAAACTCTTTTAACTACTAACCACACACCCCTCAACCTCCACACTCCCGCTCGCATATCCTTCTTACAAGTTCTCCACTTTCGATTGTTTCAGTTTTGACTACGACTATGGTCTGATGGGTAGTAGGTCTGCGTATGGCAACGTTGGATGTGAATATGTCAGGATTATTGTAGAGATCCTGTTGAACCCATAAGGTTTAAATAATAGCACAATGCAATATGACATATATGCGAGCGGGTTTTTGAAAAAAACTCTTTTTTCACCACTAACTCCACACTATACCCCCCTCAAACCCCACACTCCCGCTCGCATATCCCTTTATACCGTGTTTCCGAAAAGTTTCTGTAATGTCATCCGTAATCCACCTCATTCGTGAAATTTGTGTGTGAAAGAAGTCGCATCACCGATTGCCTCATCAACTATCCTTCCATTCAGGGTAATCCTGCTCTGGAATGCGTGGATGGCGACTTTGCGGATGCTTCGCATTAACGCTTGCGCGTTGGGAACGTGGAAAGTCAGAAAGTCCGGGTTCCGGATCAACTGCCCTGATAAAGACGCTACCCCTTAAGAACCAGATAAATCGATAGCCGTAACATGAATCACATCTTAAATACTGATAAATACCTTGCCACACATAACACCGTACCGGAGTAGGATACCATGAAACAACTCGAGATTCTCGCAGCTCCGCTCGAAGAGAGGTCGCTCAAACTCCTCCTCTTCGGCGCGGGCGAACTCGGAAAAGAGATCGCGATAGAAGCCCAGCGCCTCGGCATGGAGGTCATCGCTGTGGATCGATACGAACGAGCACCAGCACAGCAGGTCGCGCACAAGTCGTACACCGTCAACATGATGGATGCGAATGCGATGCGTTCGATCGTGGATCGGGAACTACCTGATATCATCATACCGGAGATCGAGGCGATCGACCTCGATGTTCTCTTCGAGTTCGAGGAGGACGGGTATCTGGTCACGCCGAACGCAGCGGCAACTCATGCGGCGATGAACCGGGAGCGCATCAGGGAGTTAATCGTGAAATCGGGCGTTAAAACAGGCGCGTACGCGTACACCCGCACAGACGATCTCTCTGAGTTTACAGACGCTGTCGAGAAGATAGGGTATCCGTGCTTCTCAAAGGCGATCATGTCGAGCAGCGGCAAGGGCTCGTACTTCATCGAGAGCCGCGATGACATCGAAGCAGCGATGGACGCTGCCAGATACGAGACCCGCGGATCAGGCGAACGTGCGATCATCGAGGAGTACATCCCGTTTAATACCGAGGTCACAGAACTTGCTGTGAGGCATCTGGATGAGGACGGCAACATCGTCACCACATTCCCAAAGCCGGTCGGGCACTACCAGATCGATGGCGATTACCACTCATCGTGGCAGAGTCCGAATATCGAGGAGTATCTTCCGTACAACGTGGATGATATCGGAAAGTCTGTCGAAAAAGACCCCGAGCTTGCGAAAGAGGCGGAAAGGAAGATTTACGATGCTGCACGCCGGATCACGGACGAACTGGGTGGAGTCGGCGTCTTCGGATGCGAACTCTTCGTCCGTGTCAGGGATGGCAAAGTCGAGGTCTATGGCAACGAATGTGCGCCCCGTCCGCACGATACCGGTATGGTTACGTATATCTCGCATCCGCAGGGCTTTAATGAGGGCGGCTTGCATGTGCGTGCGATCACAGGACTTCCGGTTCCAGCGAGGATCGAGGATGGTTATCGGCTCTTCGACCCACTGATGCCAGCGGCATCCCACGTGATCATCTCACCAGCCCAGGGGTTCGATCCGATGTACAAAGGCATCTTCGATGCGATGTCTGTGCCGGGCACCAATATCCAGCTCTTCGGAAAGCCGCTTGCGTATCACAGCGGGTGGATCGTTGAAGAGCGGATGGGCATCGCGCTTGCCATGGGCGCAGACGCGTTCGATGCGAAAAGGAAGTCTGAAGTTGCTGCGCACAAGATCCTGATCAGGACTGCGACAGACAGGGAATGGCGCGGGCAGGAAGAGACGCGGATGCATGTAGCGGTGTAGGGATGGTTTTCGGGCTATTTCCTGATCGCGAGCACTTGCGGGTCTCAAACCAAACATCGGGAGCAACTCGAGCACATGCAAGATACGAGACCCCCTCCGCCATCGAAAACATCCCCCTACACCACGTCATCCACGAATTTGAGCAGACCCCGGGCGTCACTGATCTTCTTCTGCAGTACCTTCCTGCGGACATCCTTATCCGGATGTGCTCCGTTCTCGATCCCTTTCAGATCTATGATCGCACGCAAAAGACCGGACGCTTCTTTGTACAGGTCTTCCGCCTCTTCTCTCGTGATAGTTTCCCTCGCAAGAGCGTTTTCGTCGCACGTCTCCTTCTCCTCAAGGGCACGGATCAGCGACTCGATCCCGGCAGTCTCCGACTCTGTCAGTTCTTTCTTGTTGATGAGCCGCCAGACCAATTCGTGAAGCGGAATCTCGGTTCCATCGATCTCAAATACGTCCGGGATCTCAGCACCGACCCACGCCAGGTATCCGTGCAACCCGTGCAACAGTTTCTCCCGCTCGTTTACCGATAGTCGCCCCATTATCTCACATCGAATAACCTGTATGTGCTAAGCTGCTGCCCTGTTCATCGCGAAGCGCCAGCGCCATAAGAGGGGGCTGGCAGGTTGATATCAGGGATCGGGATGCTAACCCTCTTCGAGAACCGCTTGATCGTCTCAAGTAAGCCGTCCTTCTCCTTTCCGACAAGACTCAACTCGAGCACCTCAGTGATCTTTGAGACCGGTACGATCGTTATCATATCACGATACTTATCCTCGATCAGGACATCGTCCTCGTTCGCTTTCGGTATGATCACGGTCTTGATGCCAGCCTGCGCCGCAGCCTCGATCTTGTATGTTACGCCTCCAACCGGCAGCACGTCACCCCGCACAGAGAGCGAGCCCGTCATTGCGATGGACTGGTCGATCGGGATACCCTCGAATGCCGATATCACCGCGGTTGCGATAGAGATCGATGCGCTATCGCCCTCCACGCCCTCGTAAGTGCCGATGAACTGGACATGGATGTCCATGTTCGCGGTATCTCTACCTGTAATCTTTTTGATGAGTGCTGACACGTTCTGAACGGCTTCTTTTGCGATATCCTTGAGCATTCCTGTTGCGATCAACTTGCCTTCATGTTTGGATAGCGCTGGTGTCACCTCTGCCATGATCGGGAGAACGATCCCTGAATCGCCGCCCATGATGGCAAGCCCGTTTACCCTGCCGATCTCTGCGCCCTTCTTGTGGTACATCCTGTAGTCCATGCGCTGCTCCAGATACTGGTCTGCAAGCTGCTGTTCAACCGATCTTGACATCTGCTTTGCAGTGAGAACGTGTGATGCGGTCACCTCTTGCGCGCCCGCTGCATGGGCGACATCGCCTGCCACCCTGACAAGACCGCCGAGATCGCGTAATTTCAGCGTAAGATGGCCTTTTCTTCCGGCACGCCTCCTTGCCTCCCGTAAAACCTCTTGCACAGCACTCTTATCAAAGTGGGGAATCTTTCCGTCCTTCTCAACCTCCTGTGCAACGAATCGAACGATCTTCCTCCGGTTTTCCGGAGTATCATCCATCGAATCACGCATATAAATCTCATAGCCGTATCCCTTGATCCGGGAGCGTAGTGCTGGATGCATACCCTCCATGGCATCCAGATTCCCTGCCGCAATCATGATAAAGTTGCATGGTACCGGATACGTCTTGACAAGTGCACCCGAACTGCGTTCTGACTGTCCTGTGATTGCATACTCCTTCTCCTGCAGTGCTGTGAGTAGACTCTGCTGGGATTCGGGGCGCAGGATATTGATCTCATCGATGAATAGGACCCCTTTGTGCGCCTTGTGGATGTCCCCTGCCTCGACCCGGTCATGGGATGGCGTCTCGAGTCCGCCTGACTGGAACGGGTCGTGACGGACATCGCCTAAGAGTGCGCCTGAATGTGCGCCGGTAGCGTCCAAGAACGGTGCCGTGTCCTTATTTGCATTGTTCACGATCAGTTTTGGTATGATTGCTTTATCACCCTGCACAAACTGTCTGCCGATGACCATAATCAACAGAACAGCGAGAATCCCCCATAACAGAGCCATACCGCCGAGAGATGCGGCATAAAGAAGGATCGCGAATCCGACGATCATCAGAATTGTATTTTTTAACTGTGCTTTCCGATTAGCTTCCATTTTATGGGCGTTGATGATCTGTATTCCTTTCCCTGCCCTTACCTCCCGAATTCTTGGGTTGTTCGCATCTTCCGGATTGTGGTAGATAAGTATGTCCTTTAATTCCTCTTTTGGGAGAAGTTCAGCCATCGCCTGAGCAAGCATAGACTTACCAGTTCCGGGAGTTCCGATCAGCATCACATGCCTTCGCTGCTGCGCTGCCTTCTTGATAATCTCGCTTGCCTGTTCCTGCCCAATCACCTGATCGATCAAGAGCGGTGGAACCTCAAGATCCTTTGTGGACTCGATCTCAATTCCGCCGAGCAGGTCATCGTTCGTTTCATCACTCATTGTAGAACTCTTCATCAGTCGTCATATAAATGTTCGCTCAAGCATTCAAGAAAAAACACATTGATATTTCAGTACTAATATTTAAGTTTTCTTTCGGAGGTTGGGTGGCGTGACTTCCTCCCGCTGCAAGTAGCAGGGTCTTATGCCGCATATCTATAAGCGAGGGATTACAACGTTATTACAATGAGCAGGTACATCTCGCATCCGCTGATCCGGAAGGATATGATCGAGCAGCGGCTGTACCAGCTCTCAGTCACTTCGTCTGCGCTCAAAAGTTCGTGCCTGGCTGTGCTGCCGACAGGGCTTGGAAAGACGATCGTTGCGCTCATGGTGATCGCAGCACGGCTGAACGATCTCGGAGGCAAGGTAATGATCCTCTCGCCGACAAAGCCACTTGTGGAGCAGCATTCCGATTTTTTCAGGCAGGCGCTTCCCGGCTGCACGGTTGCAACGTTTACAGGAAGCATCCCGCCTGAAAAGCGGGCAGAACTCTGGAAAGACTCGCAGGTCATCGTCTCTACGCCGCAGGTCATCGAGAACGATCTCCGTGCAAGGCGCATCGATCTTCGTGACGTGGTGCATATCACATTCGATGAGGCGCACCGTGCGGTCGGCAGATATGCTTACGTCTACATTGCGAAGCGGTATTTCGAGGATCTCAGTGCGGGTGCCGGGGCGGATGTCGATGCGGGAGCGGGTGCAGATGCAAAGTCGCGGCTCGTGCTTGGCATAACCGCAAGTCCTGGAAGCAATCCGGAGACGATCGCTGATGTATGCGAGAACCTCCATATCGAGTGCGTGGAGGTAAAAAGCGAGACCGATTCCGATGTGATCCCGTACCTGCATGACCGGGACATCGAGTGGGTGCGTGTCGAGATACCTTCCAAGATTAGGGAGTTAAAACAGGTACTTCTGAAGGTGCTTGCGGATCGGTCCTCGAAAATAACGGATTTTGGTTTTAATGTCTCGCCGGATTCGTCGAAGCGGGAACTACTCGACCTGCAGAGCAAACTCCATGCGCAGGTCGCCGAAGGGGGCGACAGGGATTCATTCTCCGCAATCTCGATTCTTGCCGAGATCTTCAAGATCAGCCATGCGATCGAACTCGGGGAGACGCAAGGAGTGGAGGCACTTGTACGCTACTTCGACCGCTTGAATGCGGAGGCGCGATCCGGAAGCGGGAGCAAGGCATCGAAGCGTCTTGCCATGGATCCTGATATGCGCCGTGCGATTGCGATGCTTTCCGCGTGTGACGAGGAGCATCCGAAACTGGATGCGGTTCGGAGGATCGTTGCAGATCAACTGCGAGGCAACCTTGATTCAAGGGTGATCGTCTTCACAAACTTCCGTGACAGCGCGGAGATGGTGACAAAGGCACTTTCTGATGTGGACGGGGTTTCTGCGGTCAGGTTCGTCGGGCAGGCAAGCAAATACAAGGATAAGGGCTTGACCCAGAAGCAGCAGACCGAGATCATCAGCAAATTCAGGTCAGGAGAGTACAACACACTCGTGGCGACATCAGTTGCAGAGGAAGGACTTGATATCCCATCGACAGACCTTGTCCTCTTCTATGAGCCGGTTCCGTCAGAGATACGCACGATCCAGAGGAAAGGGAGGACCGGCAGGAAGCGCGCAGGCAGGATCGTTGTTTTGATTGCGAAAGGATCGCGGGATGAGGCGGCATACTGGATCAGCGCACGGAAAGAGGCGAAGATGCTCGCAACAATTGCGAATATGAGCGGATCGCGGTCGAAGTCGAAGCCGGTCTCGATGCCGATGTCGAGACCGATTAGGGAGCCTGCAATCGAGCGGACGCAACTGGCAGAGTTTTCAGAGGAGGGTCTGGTCGCATACATCGACCACAGGGAGATCCGGTCTGGCGTATCGCAGATCCTTGAGGCGGCAGGGGTCGAGGTGGTAATGCGGACGCTTGAGATCGGGGACTACCTCTTGAGCGATCGTGTCTGTGTCGAGCGAAAGACCACAAGTGATTTTATCAGTTCGCTGATCAGCGGACGGCGTGAGTTGTTCGGGCAGATTTCGGATCTTGCACGGACGTTTGACAAACCTGTGCTGATCATCGAGGGGAACGACCTTTACGGGCAGAGACAGATTCATCCGAATGCGGTACGCGGCGCACTCACGGCTATAGCGATCGATTTTGGCGTGCCGATCCTCATGAGCAAGGACGCTGAGGATACCGCGCTGATGCTTGCAGCGATTGCGAGAAGAGAGCAGCAGGATCACGGGCGGGAGGTCGTGATGCACGGCAAGCGGTCTGCGATGATGCTTCCGCAGCAGCAGGAGTATGTCGTCTCAGCAATGCCTGAGATCGGACCTGTCGTTGCGAAGAATCTGCTCAAGCACTTCGGAACGGTTGCCGCGGTGATGAGCGCGAGCCGCGAGGAACTGATGACCGTGGAGCTAGTCGGACCGAAGACCGCGGACCGGATACGCGAGGTGGTCGGAGGGGAGTACAAGGGGTGAAGAGGTGTTGATAAATCATGAATCGGAGTCTTAAATACCGGAAAGTCGGTCAGGGAGTCTCTGTATGAGGATCTGGGACGTGCCTCCTGACCGGATGTGCCGCAATCATCTGCTCGGCGAGCACAGGGAAATCCATGCCGTGTGGTCGATAATAACCAACAACAAGAAAGCGTATTCGAACCATCCTGAGATCCTGCGGTGGAGGGGGCGGCTCAAGGCGCTGTACCTCCGGCATGAGGAACTGGTTACCGAGATGGCGGCGAGGGGGTATAAGCATCATACGCCAATGGATCCAGAACTTGCGACAGGGGAATCCGTACAGACAGAATTCGTTGCAACTTATGAGGAACAGATCCGAATATTGAGAGAGCGGGGATGCGAATGCAGGGTGTGATCTGAGGATGAGTACAAGATAGGGGGGCTCCAGGAACTGGTCGGATACACGAGGTGGCAGGAGGAGCGTATAAAGGGGATGGGCGGCGATTAGGTATCATTGCGGTGCAGAACAGCGAGTCTGCACAAAGCTTTGTGCCAAAGGCATTGACACAGATGAAAAGCTTTTCAGAATATTTTTTATAGTATAAGTTCGTAATTGTAACATAATGGAAATGCAGTGTTAGCAATTGGGTATAATAGGAGACAATTTGATATGGACTTCATAGATCAGCTAAAAGGATTATCCAGCCAGATTTCTAAACAATTGGATCATATAGGAACGGAAGAAGCAACAAAGAACGCCCTTGTTATGCCATTTATTAATATTTTAGGATACAATGTTTTCGATCCTGCGGAAGTTGTGCCAGAATTTACTTGTGATGTTGGTACAAAGAAAGGGGAAAAAGTTGATTATGCCATAATAAAGGATGGAAATCCGATTATATTATTTGAGTGTAAATCTGCAAACTCTGATCTGGAAAAGGAACATGCAGCCCAACTTTATAGATATTTTTCAGTTACTAAAGTGAGGGTTGGGGTTCTAACTAATGGAATTATTTATAAATTTTATAGTGATCTTGAAGACACCAACAAATTGGACGAAAAGCCATTTCTCGAACTTGATATGCTTGACATAAAGGAACCTCTTTTGGAAGAATTGAAACGTTTTAGAAAAGAATCGTTTGATGAAGTTGGCATAGTATCATCAGCAAGCGAGTTAAAATATACGAAAGAAATGAAAAGGATTCTTGGGGAAGAATTGAATTCGCCTTCTGAAGAATTTGTCAGATTCTTCACAAAACAGGTTTACTCTGGCAAACTGACAAAGCGAGTCAAGGAAGATTTCAAGGATATTACTCATCGTGCTTTCAAACAATTTGTCAATGAAAAGATAAGTGACAGATTGAAATCCGCGTTAGAGGAAGAAGTTGGTAGTGATGTCCAAGAGGTTGAGAATCTTGAAGAGGAAAAAGATGATGGGATTGTCACGACAGAAGAAGAGGTAGAGGGTTTTCATATCGTTCGTGCAATATTGTATGAAATTACTGACCCTGAAAGAATCACTTTAAGAGATAGGAAAAATTATTGCAACGTTCTTTTAGACAATAATATTAAAAAACGGGTTTGCCGGTTCTACTTCGATGGTAAACAGAAATATGTTGGATTCTTCGATGAAAACAAAGTGGAAGAAAAGGTGCAGATAGATAAATTGAGTGATATCTATAAATATGCTGAGAAACTCAAAGCAACAATCGGTTATTATGAGGGAAATATCCCATCTGAAGCTCATCCGGAAAAATCGGTATCGAGTTCTTGATGGGAGTAATGGTTTCGTTCAGGTATGAAGAGAGGTAGAAAATGAAATTTCAGGTTGTGATTGAAGAAGATCTGGAAGATGGTGGGTATGTTGTGCATTGCCCGGCTCTCAAAGGGTGTTGGTCACAGGGAGACACGATGGAAGAAGCGTTGGGGAATATAAAAGAGGCTATTGTCGGATATTTAAAGACATTAAACGATAGAGCGATGCACGATGTTAAAAGCCCCGATAGAGCTCTGATCAAAGAAGTAGCGGTGATCTAATATCGTGGATAAACTTCCTCGGTGGTCGGGCAGGAAGATAATCCGCGTATTCAAGAAAGCCGGTTGGATCGTGGATCGTATCGAGGGAAGTCATCATATTCTGGTAAAGGAAGGGGTAGAAGAGATCCTATCTGTACCGGTGCATGGAACTAAGCCAATAAAGGTTGGACTCCTAAAAGGACTGATAAAAGATGCGGGACTTACGAATGAAGAGTTTCTATGGCTTTGTTATAAAAAGAGGAGGGGGTAGAAGTGCTTAAAGTTCAAAAGAATCCGATCGAGGAACACAATGGATAAAAAGCGAATAGCGCGGTACGTGAGCAAGATTCAGTTGATCGAGGAGCGCATAGAGGATATCCAGTCATGGGAATGCGATTTTACCACAGATAAACGCTCCCGTCTTGCGATCTACAAGGCGATGCAGGAGATTGTGGAGGCGAGCATGGATGTGCTTGCAATGCGCCTGAAAGATTCGGAAAAACTGCCGATGGATGATTACACCAACATCGACCGGGCGTACAAGTCCGGGATCATCGATGAAAGAATAAAATATGCACTGGAAGAAGCGAATGGACTGCGAAATCGCCTTGTTCACGGATACAACGGCATCGACGAAACCGTGGCACTGGAATCGATGAAGTCGCTCTTCCCACTTTTTGAAGCGTATATAGAACGGATGAGGCAATGGTTGAAAGAACTGATCTGAAGACGTTAAGGGGTGATTTCTCCTTTATCAAGGATAATCCACGCGTGAGCGGGGTGTTGCTGTTCGGATCGCGGGTGAACGGTGATATCACGAGGGGTGACTATGATATCTGTGTCGTATCACCCGAGTCGAAGCCGTCTGTTGTGCTATCAGAAATCTATCGACATGTCGATGTACATTCAAAAAGGTATGATGTGTATACGTTTGAGGAATTGCCGCTTTATATGAAGATGGAGGTGATTTCAAACCACGAAATTATATTTGCGAGGGACGTGCCGGAGTTGTACGAATATTTCTATTTCTTCAGGAAACTGTGGAAAGAACAGGAGATGCGGCAGAACGTCTCTGTTGCGGAGATGGCGGGGATGATTGGGTAGGGTTTGTTTTTTAAGATAGTCAGATCGCGCTGCTTGACATCGCAACACCGAGCAGATGCAAATCTGCGTTATCTTCATTACCCACCCCACACCATACCCGCAATAGATGTCTGATGAACGAGAACGAGAACTCTTCGAGCAGAGGTACCGGCAGTGGATCGTATCGATCGCATCCGAGATCGCAGTCTCGATGAGAAAACTCGATCCGCCCCGGATAAAGGAGTTGCTCGAACGATGCAAAGGGTACGAAAGAGACCCGCCATCGATGTACGATGCCATCTCAGATGACGTCCGTGCACGGATGGGGCGAATGGTTGGAGGCGACCGATTGCAGGGCATCTTGATGCTGTCGTCGAATGCGGTTGCGTTCTCGCCGTCGATATTCATGCAGCGCCCGAGCGTTCTCGATTACACGATCGCTATGAACAGGCGATTCTTCTTTAAAACCGGCTGGTTCTCAATAATCGTAGTCAGCCAACCCTACATCGAGCAAGCAACCGACAACATGCTCCACTTTGTCCTCGAACACGAACTGATCCAGAACGCAATGTATACCGAGCACGTGGAGCGTTACGGGCATCTCTTCCTTGCTCCCGGTGAGAAACGCGCGATCGATGAGAAAGCGATGGAGCAGGCGATCGAGCAGTCAGGAATCACGGAAGAAGAGCACTTGAGAGAACATGAGTTGATGGACGAGATTGCGACGTATTCGCCTGTTGTGCCAAAATCCTTTGCAGAGACCTCGCTCTTTGAGTACCTCGAAAAATACTGGGATGATGTAAAAGATCTCGGAGTCAAAGGGGAAACCGAGTCCGAAAAGGAGTTTGAGGCGATGATCTCCCAGAACTCCGGGTGGCTTGATTTTTCGCATGAAACGTATGGATTGTTCCTCGCAGGGTTAAAGCGGGAACTGGATCTCACGTATCTGGAGTACGGGTATGCGTGACCTTCATCTCGTGTCGCATCCACCTGTTCGTCAGTTCCGGTCGGGCAGAAATCTATTTTACCAGACAACGCCGACTTAACAGCGATCATGCACCTCACACCGTCCGAAGAACTTATCTTAAACGGCGAGCAGGGCTATGTCCTGCAAAAGGCGATGGAGATACTCGCAGCGCTCGGCGATATCTATGATGCCGACCGGCTGATACCCATAAAGAGCACCCAGATCGCGGGAGTGTCCTACAAGAACATAGGCGAAGCCGGGCTTGAATGGATATCCGGTCTCAGCGGCACGGTCAAGGTTCCATCGGTACTCAATCCGGCAGGGCTTGACCGTGTGCGGTGGAGGGAACTATCGATATCAGAGGAGTTCGCCGCAAAACAGGATGAGGTTATCCGCGCTTACGAGAGCTTGGGCATCCTTCCGTGGTGCACCTGCACGCCTTACGAGATACGGACAGATCTCGCCATGCCCGGAGACCATCTTGCATGGAGCGAGTCGTCTGCTGTGGCTTATGCGAACTCTGTCATCGGAGCACGGACAAACCGGGAAGGCGGTCCCTCTGCTCTTGCCGCGGCATTGATCGGGAAGACGCCGAACTACGGCTACCACCTCGACGAGAACCGGCTGCCGTCCATCGCAATCCATGTCGAGGGGAGACTCCGCGGCGCGGATTATGGCGCACTCGGCTACATCGCAGGCGCAATCGCAGGATCAGGGGTCCCGATCTTTTCGCTTGAGTCCGTGCCCACAAACGATGAACGGAAAGCCCTTGGTGCGGCGATGGCTGCATCAGGCGCTGTTGCGCTCCACTACATCGAGGGTGCGCCGCCTCTGCCACCTACACTGCCGCATCTGCATCCGCATCCGCCCCCTGGTGCGCGTGACATTGGCGAGCCGGTCATCATCGAACATGCCGAGATCGAGGAGGTGTACCAGACGCACCAGTGCGATCCCGACCTCATCGCAATCGGCTGTCCGCACTGTTCTGCAACCGAACTTGTGAGACTACGGGACCTGCTTGCTGGTAAGACCGTGACAAAGGAGTTCTGGATCTTCACATCAGGGATAATGCGGGATCGGCACCCAGACCTCGTGGCAGGGATCGAATCGAGCGGTGCAAAGGTGATATGCGATACGTGCATGGTGGTCTCGCCGCTCTGTGAACGCTTCCGTTGCATGATGGTCTCTTCCGGAAAGGCGCTCGCTTACGTTCCGCAGATGTGTGGGTCAGATGCCGTGCTCGGCAGCATCGAGGACTGCGTGAGGTCAGCGGTCGCGCCATAACGCTGATACTCTTGATTCTGCCCATATCCGGAGATGGTTTCGGGTACGATGTATTCCGATCGCAAACTAATGAAGACTCGATTACTCTTCCGGAACTATCATGAGACTTTGTTATGCTGGCACTACCTGGACCGGAACCAAACAGGGAAGTTAACCGCAGAGGACGCAAGAGCCCGTGAAGAAGGACGAAAAAAAGTAACTACTCAAGTACCTAAAACACTATCACGAGACTTCACCTATACCGGCACTATCTGACCCGGGACATACCGGAACCAAACAGGGAATTTAACCGCGGAGGGCGCAGAGGAACGCGGAGGAGGCTAAAAACTCTGCGAACCTCTGCGTACTCCGCGGTTATTTTTCTTGACAGAAAGCACAGGATCGCAATCAGGAGACCAATCAGCATACCTGAGTAGTTACTTTTTTTCTTTTCTTTTTCCGTAACTACACAGGTACCTAAACCACTATCGGGGGACTTCACTATGCAGGGACTACCCGAGACATGGGCATACTGTAACCAAACAGGGAATTTAACCGCAGAGTGCGCGGAGGGGCGCGGAGGGGGGATAAATGGTTAAATGCTCTGCGTTCCTCTGCGCCCTCCGCGGTTATTTTTCTTGTCAGAAAGTGCAGGATCACAATCGGGAGACCAATCAACATACCTGAGTAGTTAC
>DAOURL010000172.1 GCA_030625165.1 Methanosarcinales archaeon
GCTAAAAAAGCATCTTGATGAACATCTGGAAATGGGTGGCGGAACATGAGCGGAGTTGGAAACTTTTCACCCCTGACAATTGCACCTCGCAACATCAAACCGCCAACCATTTGCAAGAGGACAGTTATATCTTACCTTCAGAAGTCGCGTGCCTGAGATTGGCTACACGCCGGGTAGCCAATTGCCCGAATCAAAAAGCTACCCAGGGGGTAGCATTGGCAATACCGGAAAAAGGTCGCCAGATGGACCGTGTTTTTACGGGGTTGGCTGACACCAGAGGGCGTTGTTAAGTCATCTGAAAAATATTTATAGCTCACAAATGTAAAAAAAATCGAATGTATCAGTTACACACAATTTTCCCACCCCGAAAAAGATCATTAAAAGCGCAGGTGCTGGAATTCACCATATCAAAAGACTGAAAATGGAGAAAATCGATGTCGAAGCTCTTATTCATCGCTATCGGGGGTGCCATCGGCGCTCTACTTAGATATGCCCTATCAGGTGTGGCTTACAAATATATAGGCAGTGGTTTTCCATGGGGCACTTTATGCGTAAATCTCCTCGGTGCTTTTGCGATCGGCATTCTCTGGGGATTATCCGAAAAAACTACCATCTCTTCCGATTTCCGGACGTTTGCGTTTATCGGAATCCTTGGCTCGTTCACAACGTTTTCAACTTATGGTCTGGAGACCATCAACTTATTTCGCGATGGTGAAATTAAACTCGCATTGGCGAATGTTTTGATCACCAATGTTTTGGGCATCGCATTAGTTCTATCTGGCTTCATCGCTTCAAAATATTTAATGATATTTATAGACAGGAGGTTGTGATACAATGAAATTGCCTGAAGAAGGACTGTTATTAAGAATTTTCATTGGAGAGGCGGATCGCTACAAGGGAAAACCGCTCTATGAACAGATCGTACTTACGGCGAGAGGGTTACATCTTGCCGGAGCAACCGTTACCCGGGGAATAATGGGTTTTGGAGCAGCGAGTCGGGTACATACGGCAAAGCTGCTGCGCCTTTCCGAAGATTTGCCCGTTGTTGTTGAACTGGTCGATACGGAAGAAAATCTCAACAAACTGCTGCCGTTTCTCGATGAAGTCGTAAGCGATGGTTTGATTACACTGGAAAAGGTGCGAGTTATCAGATATAGGCATAGCAATAAGGATAAGATGTAGGTGACCCTTCAATTCCTTCCGGCGGTTGGAACAATGATGCACGCAACAGCTTCTCGTTTCGATAACCCGAAAACGGGATTCTGATTTGCAGCAAAGAATCGGGAACAGTTGGAACGAATCCAGGATCGGGGGGGTGTCACCTCAAGTGTGCATGACATATCGCGGCTGCGAGCGCATCAGCGGCATCGGCAGGCATTTTTTCATCGATTCCAAGCAGCATCCCGACCATCTTCTGCATCTGCTTCTTGTCAGCCCTCCCCGATCCAGTCACCGCCTGCTTGATCTGGTTCGGAGTATATTCGAAGACCTCGATTCCGTATTCGGCTGCCGCGAGCAGGACAACCCCGCGTGCGTGGCTCACCTCGATTGCGGATGATACATTTCTGGAAAAGAAGAGCCGCTCGATCGAAAGTTCATCTGGCTCATGCACGTCCAGAATCTCCTGCATCTCACGAAATATCGTCTGGACGCGGATCTGGAGCCGCGCATCAGACGGTGTGGTGATCACGCCGTACCTGACGCAGCGGATACCGTCCGCATCGTCGATTATGCCAAAGCCAGTCTTTGCAAGTCCGGGATCGATTCCGATGATCATGGTATTACGACATTACGACATTACGACAGCAGCACCACGTCCCCGAACTCCTCTTCCCTCGAATCCGCGGTGAATGCCATGAATGCGAGCACGCACCAGAGCACAGCGCAGGCAAAGAGAATGACATACCCGATCATCAACATCAGGAACTGACCCAGCAGGAAGAGCCACTGGTCATGTAGTTCCTCCGCATGAAGCGCACTCTCGTCAGAGAGTTCGAACTCGCCTGCTGCCAGATACTGCTCTGCGGAGGTCTCTGTCTCGTTTATCGCAAACTTGTACCGGTACGAGGTCGAATCGTAAACGAACGGATTGACCAGCACAACGCAATCGCCCCACCGGTACAGATCATCGGATGCACGCCTGATCGCATCCTCCGCGTTCACATAATGGTCATTTGCGCTCTCGATCCGCTGGTTGTACGATGCTATCGACTCTTCTGCCATATCGCTCGCCCTTTTGCTTCTTCCAGGATCGTTTAGCAGTTCATAAGCGGTTGCGCTGTGTCTGTACGCGATGATCCTTGTACGGTCGTCCCCTGCATCCAGAGCCATCTTCTCGAAGTATGCAGACTCCCCCGTAAGTGTGCTTTTCAGGAATTTGTTCGAGGCGGTGTAGATGTTGGTCTGTGCTTGCGTCTTCGCACTACGGTACATCGTCGCAACAGCAATCCTTGCGACGAGGAGGTCGTCAAGCGCATCATCGTGATCGCCCCTATCCACATCCTCGACAGCACGATCCATCGCATCGAGAAATGTGACAGAACTCTGTGCGATGGTTGTAACCGATGCCCACGCCTCTGCGCTGCCTGCGCCGCTCGACGAGAGCATATTAAACGTATCACCTGCGATCTTTGAGATCTCAGGATTTCCGGACGCCTTCATGGTGGCAAGCGCGCTCTTCGTCCCCTCGATGTCGATCGGCATCGCGGTCGCCTTCAATGTGATCGTCTCGTTCCCTACACTGTGGGAGAGGAAGTACTGCCACGTGTATGTCCTTCCAACGATTGTCTCTCCCCGGAACCGGAGCGTGAACGTGAGCGGAACCGTTTTTCCTTTCTGTATGATCGAAGCTGGCAGGTTGACAGCCATCCAGTCGTCCTTCCCATCCGCGACCGTAGTCGTCTCGCGCTGGATCTTGACAGCGGTGACATCCTTGTATCCGAGCGTCTCACTAAGTGATATCTCCAGAGGTACGGATTTCAGCACATCGACTCGCCCGAAGTTGGGATCATAAGAAGACATCTCGAACTTGACCGCGTGTTTGACCGTCACCTTAACCGTGATCGTCTGCGATCCTGCTTTCCCTGCATCGATGCGCAGTTTGCCCTCGTGCGTGCCCTCCGGTGCTGTCACAGGTATGGTGATCGTTAAGTTGGCTGCACCTGCACTCTGCTCATCGATCTTGGTGGGATAGTCCACCTTAAACGTCATCCCTGCCTCTGGAGTGCCGTAAGCGGCAACGCTTTTCACAGTCATCGCCATGTCGCCATCGTTTATGATCTCAAACTTCTTCACGACCTTAAAACCTGTAGTCTCCATCTCTTTTCGTGGTTTGTCGAAGATTACCGGGTCTGTTATGTTGATGTTCTGAAGCGGTGCGAGATGCGCGGGAGCCTGACGGTCGACATTGATGGTGATGGTCGTGGTCCTATCGCCAAAGTAGGCGGTTGCATTATATACGCCCTTTCTAACGATTTTTGTGATATGTACCTTGATCTGGACAGTCTTCGATTCGTTCTTGGGGATGGTTATGGGATAGTTATCCAGTATACTCAGAGTGATACCTTCTCTCGGTGACGGGAGTGCAGGTGCCTGCACCTGTATGGACTCGCCCCCGGTATTCTCCAGAGTGAGCGTTACGGTCGCGCTCCCCTCCAGATCTTTGATCTTGCATGAACCGTCTGTTATGGACAGACCTGCGTGTGCAGTCCCCATAAGCATGAAAAATACCAGGAATAACAGTACAACCTTCCTCATTGGATCACCTCGTCCCCGAGCAGCGTATCATCGACGGCATGAGTCCATCTGAACATCAGACTGAGCACACAGACCAGCACCACGATAAAGAATACCACAA
>DAOURL010000030.1 GCA_030625165.1 Methanosarcinales archaeon
GAGGCGGAGAAGAGCCCGGACAGGAGTAATAGCACAGATAGAAGTAAAAGTTGTTCAATGAGAAACGCCATCTTTTTTCCTCTTTTGACTATAGTTTATGGAGTCTCCTATAAACTGTTGCCTCACGAGTCAGATTCAGCATCCTTAACCTCCCGCTTCCGGTGTTCATCGGCAAACCAGACGACACGCTGCGGGAACGCGATCTCGATTCCGTTCTCCCCGAGAGTTTTCTTTATCTCCCAGAGTAGATCCATCTTGAGACCATACCACTCGGTAGCAGGTGCCCAGACCCTCACAATGATATTTACCGAGTTATCTCCGAGATTATCGACAAAGACTTGAGGTGACGGCTTTTTCAGGGCAAAGGGCTGCTCATCGATCAAGTCTTCGATGATCTCGATAGCCAGATCAGCATCGTCGTCGTACCTTATCCCAACGACATACTCAAACCTCCTTGCGATGTTGGCAACATAATTGGTTATGATGCCGGTAAATACCTTCTCATTTGGAATCCTCACGTACAATCCACTGTACGTCCGGACTATCGTCGAGACTATGTGGATGTCCTCTACAAACCCTGAAATATCATCGACACGCAGCTGATCTCCGATCTTGATCGGTCTCTCAAACATGAGGAAGATCCCGGATATGAGATTACCTACTATGCTCTGGCTTGCAAAACCGATCACTATACCGACGACGCCGCCTGCGACGAGCAGATTCGATGGGTGTATTCCAAGAGCAGGGAGCGCCAGAAGTACCGCAACGATGATAATCGTGTAGTACACGACCTTGGTTGTGATCTCCAGATGGTCCCGGTCCATCCTGTCCTTAAGCGACCTTTTTATGTTAATTGTCACCACTTTGGCTATCAGGACTGCAATTATGAGGCATACTGCGATCCAGAGAAGATCAAGAATGGTAACGTCGCCGTAGACAATTGTGCTTGGAATCATATACCCTCATCCATCAGAAACTTTGTTGCGATCACAGGAATCTGTCTTAATCGCGAGGTGTAGAGTTCTAAAGATCTCTTCATCCCCTTCTCGAGAGGGGGATTGACGAAATCTATCTCTGCAACCTTCTTGCTCACAATCCTCATATTCGCCCTCATAGCGACCATATCGTCGCTGTAGTAAATCTTCATCCCGTAAGCGGCAAAGACTGCCTTTGTCACTTCAACCCATCTTGCGGTCGTGTTTGTTATGTTAAGCTCCATGACTCCTTCGTAAACAGGATTCGCATCCGGTATCGTGGAATAAACCTCGCTCTTCCAGTACTTGCAGATAACCCCGTTTATAACGTCACCATACAGGGTAAACTTCTGTTTATTCAGTGTGAAGATATCAAGAATCTGAAAATTCTTCTTCCCGTATACGAAGACACCGATCTCCACCGGAAATTTTATAAAAACTGTTTTTCTTGCGCTGGGTTCGATAAAAATCGACTTTTCAAACTCGATTAAGAAATGCGGGGACAGTTCCTTTGGCTTATTCACAGGCTCAACAGGGTTGATACGGATTTTGCTGTTGCTTGACAGGAGAAGATCCTCTACTTCCTCATCCATACAATCTCTTTTATACCGGATACCTCCCGCATCCCTCTCAACTGTGATGGAGATTCCTTCCAGGTCAATTCTTAAAGGAACCTCGTGTAATCCGAAGATGTCAGATACCCTCATCGCATAGAACCTTTAACGGAACAGACTATAAAGAGTAACCTCCACATCTTTCTTCTTCTCAACTCATACCCTTAGTAAATAGTTGTATTTTGCATCCTTTGCCTCAAAGAATTCCTTGCAGAAGGTAAGAGCGTCTTCCGGACGATAATATTTGCAACTGAATATGTCGATGTATCCCGCAGAGGACGTGTCCACAAAGTGCGCAGATATGAGGGATGTCTCGATCAACTGAACCGCTGAATACCCGATCATCTCTCCATCTCCGAAACGCACCACTATGCAATCGCCGTATCGTTTCATCTTGATGAAGTCACATAATTCATAGATGAACCGCTTTATGGTTGCTTCATCCTGTATCTTCGCAGGATTGCATCCGTGGATGTCGATGGCAGTGGACATGCCCCATGCATTTTCCTTGCTATATGCCTCTTTTATCAGGTCTCTTTCCGTAGACATTCTCTTACCTCTAAATTCATATCTTATTAGATTCTTAACATAAATAACTTTCCCATAACTAACCTTACGGAAGTTGGGCATAAGTCCACCATTTATAAGTCCATTCCTCTAATAAAATCACATTATTCCGCTATATCTATCCATAGATGAAGTTTCGAGATGTAACGGACATCCTAAAAGGGATGAGCAGATGATACAAACATCAAGCGAGAAGGGTGTTAAAACGCCTGAAAATGAGGAGATTAGAGCACAGTTAAGAATCGTACAATGGCATCGAATATTCTCTCTCTTAATTCCTGAATGATCCTTTGATCCACCTTTAATCTCTCCGGGTCAAAATACGTTTCGTTCAGATAGAGCTTGCGGTTGATCTCGATCTGAATCCACGGTATCCCCTCCCGCTCGTAATGATACTGTGAGATGTACCCGCCCGCGAACGGATCGTTTATCGCAACCCTGCCACCACCCGCAAACGCCTGCCCAAGCGATTCTGCAAGAGCACGTATCCATTTAGGGGGGCAGGTTACAGGACCGCGTCCACGTACCGGCACCCCATCTCTGTCGCCCCGGTTGCTCAGGCATATCAGCGGTCTTGGCTCTCCCGTGCGAACGCTCGCCGCCGGCGAACGCTCAAGCATACTGTGGCAGTCAAGAGCCAGTCTGATGTCGCGACTCCCCAGAAGATCCCCCAGCCGTTCGTGATACGGAAAATAGTATCTTTGCAGCAGATCCTCAACAAGAGCGTCGTCAGGAAACATACTTTCCCTGTAGACTGGTGTACCGTCTGTTGTCACAGTCTTCACGACTCCATCCGGATTTTCCGGAGGGCGGTCATCAGAAGCCCTGTTCACATCCACAATCGCCCGTGCGATTGGCGTCTCGATCACCGCGTCCACACGCTTCCCGAAGTCGTATATTTCGCGGGTAAGCGCGTCGCCATCATAGAAGATGTCTCTTTCTGTTATGCTGACAATGTCCGCAACTTCGGGCGGGACTGTGTCACCACCGTGCGGGATGGATATCAACAGAGGGTGTGCGGTGCCCATGGTCAGTATCCACCGGCAGTTCCGTCCCTTCTGACTTCAGCCACGCCCTGAAAGCCGGTTCCGTTGTGTTTCTTCAGTACCGCGTGTATTGCGCCAAGATAAAATGAGAACGGCTCTCTCTCATCGATCCGGTACCCTTTCTGCTGGAAAAATGCAGGAAACCTGTCTGGAAAACGTTCTGCTTCAAGACTCACGCGCCCCCCAAGCGAGCAGTGCAGACGCGGCGCGTACATCGCTTTACCGATCGACTGATGCTCATCGACCACGTGGATCAAGAACTGGGCGATTGCAGAGAAGATCCGTTCGCTCCCGGGACTTCCCACAGCCATCCATATCTCCTTACCACAGAAGATGAGGGTCGGTGCGACCGTAGCCCATGGAACTGCGTTCGGACGCAGATAGAACGGATGGGAGAATATCTTATAGTCATAATCCATCAGGTAGTTGTTATAGAGAAATCCGAGTCCGTCCGCAGCAGCTTTGCTCCCGTACGCCCTTTCAATAGACTGGGTCAGGCTGACCGCCATCCCTGAACCATCTATGACTGAGAGATGGGTTGTCTCGCCTGAGATTTCATCCTCGGTCTCGTGAATCGGGATGCGTATCTCTGTTTCACGGGTGATCTCGCGGATGCATCTCCGGACATACGTGCGCTTTAACATGTCCTGTTCTGCCACCTGCGGGTAATAATTGGGGTCGAATGGTCGGTCTGAGCGTTCCAGCAAGGTGTTCCTGAATATCTCCACGAGCAGGTGCGCCCTGTCAAACTCGTCCCGGTTGAGGTGTGCGGGATTTATCATGTTGATCATCGAGAGCGTGAAGAGGAGACTCCTTCCTGCGCCCGGCGGAGGCATACTGTAGACGGTTAGCCCCCTGAACTTTCGTTTCAGTGGCTTTCTGACTATGGGAAACGGGATCAAGGCGAGATCGTCGTACCGGAGAAGCCCGCCGTTCTCACGCATATCTGCATCGATCTGCTTTGCAACCTTTCCCTGATAGAACTCTTCCACGCCCTTCTCTGCAAGTATCCTCAAGAGTCTGGCAAGATCGGGCTGGCAGAACGTATCTCCAGGGGGATAAGGTTTCCCGTCTTTCAAAAAGTACCTCTTGCCCGACCCTGACTCGACCTTATCGAAGTTTTTGAGTTCCCGTTTCTGGAGACGGTGCTGGAGTTGGGTGATCGCATATCCATCCTCTGCGAGACGGATCGCTGGCACAAGGATTTGTTCCCACGGGAGTATTCCGTAGTTTTTGTTGACATACCAGAGGGTTGCAAGGGTGCTCGGCACTGTTGCTGCGCGATAGCCGTGTGACCGGTCGTCTTTATAGATTGCGCCGATATGGGCAAGCGAGGGTGCCCTTGACGATCCGTCGATTGCGATCACCTTGCCACCCCCTGAAGTGATGAGCATCATTGTCTGCCCGCCGATGCCACTGCTCTGCGGCTCGCAGACCCCAAGCGCCATAGCAGCAGCACATGCCGCGTCCACTGCATTCCCGCCCTGCTTCAGCATCTCAACACCAGCAAGTGTTGCATCAGGAAACGCTGTTGCAACCATCCCGTGTTCAGCCTCCGCGCACTTGCAGTCACGCGTGGGCTGAAAACCCGATTCAATCTCCTTAAAGTCCATTATTGTTACTCCCCCGGTCTCAGGTCATTTAAGAGCAGCGCAAGTAGCGCAGCCCTGTCAAGTAGGCTGTGCCGCAGTATGTACTCCTCGTAGTCGTGCGGAGCATCCCCGATCGGTCCCAGACCATCGATTCTCACCCTGTCCTGACGCACAGCGCATATATCAGACGAACTCCACCTGTGCTCTTCAATCGTTCTGAGGTCAAGTCGGTTGCTGATGACCCTAACCCGCTGGTAGAGATTCTCGGTCTCCTGACTCCGCACCATCGGGGGGCGGCAGATGCCACCTTCGATCTGGAAACGGTTTTTCCTGCTGTTCATCTTCTTTACGAGGCTGTGTATCTTCCGGTCGAGCGTCTCTCCCTGATCCTGATTGTCAAACCGCACGCTGAGTTGCGCTTCGCAGTTTGCATGCAGGGTTGCAATACCTGATCTCATCTTCACTCTCCGCGGAATTACGACCGTGCCACCGGCTTCGCTGGAGAGCTTTGTCAGACTGGCGAGCAGCCTGCTAAAAGACGCGGTCGCTCTCGCGACGTCCCCTGCATTCTCCGCATCCAGAAGATTCATCTGGCAGTTGTACACCGCGGCACCGGAACGGGAGGTGATGACGGTTCCATCGAGGGATGCGCCGCTTAATCCCAGCACAACCCCTGCCCTCTGCAGGATCTCCTGTATGTGGTTTCTTGCGACCCTTCCATACCGGGTATTGTCAGTTGTGAGTAAGACCCCGACCTTCATCTTCCGCAGGAGGCGGGCGAACCGTAACGCCCGCAGTGCCGCAACCATCACAGCCAGTCCGCCATTGCTGTCCCACACAGCAGTTCCATAAAGTTTCTGCTCGGTTTTACGGTAGCGGATCTGCCTTGTAAACGGAGTGGAATTGTCCAGGTGGCTTAGAAGCAGCACATCGTAATCGTTATCAGGCGAATTAGAGAGTAGCAGGATGTTCCCCATTTCCACCATCGGAATGACCTGATGCGAAAACCCGAGAGGACTCAACTGCTGCCACACGAGCGTGCCCAGTGAATTAACACCATCTACGTTTCGCACATACGAATTGATATTTACCATCTTTTCGAGCAGTCGTTCGGTATCCTCCTGTTTTGTCCTCAAAAACCCACGGATACGAATCGGTAGTGGCAATTTGTTTCTGCCAGGATCTAGCATCTCTTCCCCGGGCAGTATCTTCTCAGAAAAATATCTGACTGCCGCAACATCTACGATCCTGTTCGCCAGTCTGGTATAGTCATAGCCGGCAACCTCTGCGGCATGGACAAAGGAACCTGTAACACCAAGACTCGCCATCGAATTGATCTCAAGGAGATATATCTTTTCATCCTCATCCATGCGGATGTCCACACGCGCAAAATCCCGAAGCCCGAGGGCGCGGAAAGCATCCTTGCTCATCCTGACCATCGCATCTGCCAGTTCTTGAGGGATCTCTGCAGGGCATATCTTTCCACGGGGTGCCTGTTTCTTGTCGTCCACGGTCTGGATTGCATCAGGATCGCCTTCAAGATTAATCTCCAAGACTGGAAACGCCTCAGGGTCCCCGTTCCCGAGCAGCCCCACACAGAACTCCCGACCACGGATGAACTGCTCCACAAGCGTCTGCTGTTTGAATTCAGAGACCACGAACTTCACAGCCTCGCGCAGGTCCGCTTCGTTCGAAACGACCCTGATACCATACGAGACCGCCTCCATCTTCGGCTTCACAATGACCGGATATTCGACGTCACTCATATCCTCTTCCCCAGTCGAATAGACCCAGAAATCAGGAGTTAGGATTTTGTGTTTCTGCATGATTATCTTGGTAATCACCTTATCAAGGGCAAGCGAGTGTCCTTCAGGTCCTGATCCCACATACGGGATTCCAAGCATCTCAAGCATCGCCGGAAGATGCGTATAACGGCTCTCCCCCTGAATGCCATACGCCATGTTAAATACCATACCCATCCGCTCGCCTTCGATCACTCTGGGCATGAACTCTTTCAGTCTCTCGATTACGTGCATATCCCCTTCAGCGATCCTGACATTATGTCCGCCCTTTTCGAGGGCGTCTGCCACTTTTTTGACGGTTTTAGGGTTGTATTTCTCCTTGTTCTGCATTCCAAACCGATTGATCACACCAGTCAAATCTTTATTATAGATTATCGCTACTTTCATAGGACTCTTCCTTCGTTGAAGGAGTTTATACTTAATTCCTCTTCAAATATGCGGCTATATATTGCATATTTTCCTGAACAGATGCGTCAATCATTAAATGGTTGGGCTCATAAGTAGGTATGCAAGCCGGGATGCTGCGAGCAGGATTCGCATAAGGGTTTGCAAAGGAAGTGAGACTTTGATGAGCAGTGACCTGATCCATGAACTCAAGAGAAAAGCGGTACACCTGACCTCAGTCATAATTGTGCTGGTTTATCTTGCATTCGGGCAGCAAGTGATACTGTTGCTGCTAACGGTATACCTGATTGCGGTACTCGAGATCGAGTACTTCAGAATCGAGTGGGGTATGAAGCTGCCCCTTGTTCACAGTCTTTTACGGGAAAAGGAGACTGGTAGACTTGGCGGTCACACATTCTTTACGATGGGGTGTATCATTGCGATTTCAGTCTTCCCGGAAGAGATCGCGTCGGCTGCAATACTTATGACGACTTTTGGGGATGCGTCGGCTGCAATTTTCGGAAAAACCTTTGGCAGAACATGGATTCCAGGATTAACGGACCGGGCGGTCGAGGGATGTGCTGCCGAGTTCATAGTGGATGTTGTCATTGGAGTGATCTTTCTATCCAACTGGCTTGTGGTTCTTGCCATGGCAGGTACTGCAACCGTCGTCGAGACGCTGGCTAACAAGATGGACGATAACCTCTTAATTCCTCTCTTTTCAGGGTTTAATGGTCATCTCGTTCTTCTGATACTGCCGTACTTCAGTTGAAGTGGGGGGAAATTCGCCACTTCCTCGTCCCTGCTCTCTTTTGTGCAGGAGACCTCCCATATCCCTTTAAACCGGACGGGATATTCCTTGCCGATCTCAGAGGGACATCATGTAAGCCGAACATAAACGGGTCTTTGGTATCTCGCGTTGCAATGCAAAAATGACCCGTCATATCGGTTATTTACCAGAGCGCACCTTACTTTGGTTTCGAGGAGTTTATCATTAATTTAGTCTATTTCTGGCAGTTTTTATCACGAATTTCACGAATGGACGAATGACACGAATTTATTCCAGGTTAGCATTCGTGAAATTCGTTTATTCGTGCCATTCGTGATCTCTAAGCACTTAATATCACACCATAACAATTCATCTGCGAGACACTTGCAACGCGAATTACCAGAGAGCCACATAAACCTTATTTCAGAGATTCCAACCCAAAAACGCCCGCCAGTTCGACACCTTTCTCTCCGATCTCCGATAAACACGATTCAATCGTCGAAATCGGCATATACTTTTCAGACCTTGCACCACTGTCGGATTCGATCTTTATCACGAGTTCGTCCTTTGCTGCCCCGTGTGCGATACATTCGGATGCAATTTTACCGTATTTTGCGAATACAACCTTCAGACTATCAAAGATTATGGATTCTTCGATCACATCCACGCCATCAAACGCCATCGCCTTCAGCATCGAACCCCTGCGTTTCTCGGCATCCCGTACACAGCTGATAACCTCCTGCATGAGATATGTGACCTCTGCGCTATCGATCTCCTTCAGGATCGATTCATCCTTTGTCAGATTGATCGGCTCCGCGTCCCCGTACACTATCGAGTAATTATTGGTATCGTGCTGCATCTCAATGCGCACCGCCTTTTCACCCTTCCTGTCTTTAAATTCTGCGATTGTATGTTCGTCTGTGTATTCAACACCAACCAAACGGTGGTTCGAGATATCCCGCATCTTCAACACATCTTCTTTGCGGAATATCCCTGCCCTTTCTGGTATCGGTATGGAAAATACGCCGACCAACTGTTTAACAAGCACGGGCTCCTTAAACTCCAGTTCATAAGCAAACGATAGCCCCCCCACCTCCGCTTCAAATTCGCCACGCAGTGCGCCTCCATCCGTCGATGCCAGCGAATACCTCTGACTGGTGTCATACACACCGAATTCAAGAAACCGGGAGAGTATCTTGCGCATCTCTTCTGAGTTGTAATCGATCTTTCCGGTCAGGTCATTAAACGACGCATCGAAATCCGACTCTATCTTTGCCCTCTGCTGATCCGCACATGAGGTGCACGCATCATGGGTCACGTCTTTACATATCCTCACCTCATCAGTGGCATCATCCGTGATCATCTCGTCAAGTTGCATCCCGATATCACTCTCGAATGCTTCGAGCCGGGCAACTTTCTGATCTCTGGCACGGCGTTCGCTCTCGATCTCTTTATTAGCCGAGATGATCCCGTTTTCAAGGGGATACACCGCCACGGTCAACTTTAGCAGATCCGTAAGATCGAGAATAAAATCACGCTCTACAGGGAGTTCTACAGAGTCTTGATATAGGTATTTCATGGTAGCACATCTCTTGACAGTTTAACATTAATTCTTGGTCGATGTCATATATCTTTACCCAATCGCCGATATAGCGAAATAGTTTATCCGGGCAATCCGCACACTCTCCCCCTTTCTGGATTTGATCGATGCGATCCCGAAGCAGTGTCGAGGTCCGTTTGATTGCAGGTAATGTTCAATGACCCTTCATGGTCACAAACTAATAATCAGTTCGCCCTCGCTCTGGTACTCAAGAAACAGTTCCGCGACGACATGCGACTCGATCATCTTGATTCCGGGTATCAGTTCATCCTCCTCGAGCCCGATGATATCGGCACCAAGTTTGCAGCATCCGAAGACCACCCCCATCTCAATACACTCCTCTACCTTTTCATCGTACACAGGTGCGCCGAGGTGCTTTCCTGCTTTTCCAAGCAAGATGCCCATAGGACCCCATAGGATCACCATGACGTCAAGCCCTTTCTTCCGGTAGTATTTTGCAAACCGCAGGGTCTCAAGCGGGCTTGTACTCTCATAGACCATGTTCTTTAAGAGCAGCAGGACCTTTTTGACTTCAGGCATCTCTCTCCTTCAATGCTGCCTGTGCCGCCGCGAGTATCGCTATCGGTATCCGAAAGGCTGAGCAACTGACGTAATCAAGTCCTGTGCGGTGGCAGAACTCAACCGACGCGGGATTGCCGCCGTGCTCCCCGCATATCCCGATCTTTAAGTCCGGCTTTGTGCTGCGCCCTTTCGTAACCCCCATCTCGACAAGTTTGCCGACGCCGGACTGGTCGATCGTTACGAACGGATCAGCCGCAAGAATGCCCTCCTTCACGTAAAACGGCAGGAACTTTCCGACATCGTCCCTCGAAAACCCAAACGTCATCTGTGTCAGGTCGTTCGTCCCGAAACTGAAGAACTCCGCCTCCGTTGCGATCTCATCAGCGGTGACCGCGGCTCTCGGGACCTCGATCATCGTTCCGACCATGTACTCGATCTCTGTGCCGTACCGCGCCATCACCGCGCCCGCAGTCTCTACGAGCCGCTCTTTTGTGAACTTGAGTTCGTTTATGTGCCCGACAAGCGGGATCATAATCTCAGGGATGACCCGGTATCCTGCGCCATTCGCTGCCAGTTCGCAGGCGGCTTCGAAGATCGCCTGCACCTGCATCTCGTATATCTCAGGATACGTGATGCCAAGCCGGCATCCGCGGTGCCCGAGCATCGGGTTGATCTCGTGGAGATTCCGGATGATGCACTTCAACTCATCCACCCCTATTGCCATGCGCGATGCTGCCTCTCTAACCTCTTCCTCGGTCTTTGGGAGAAACTCGTGTAAAGGTGGATCCAGCAGCCGTATGGTAACCGGAAGATCCTTCATGACCTCAAATATCCCCTTGAAATCCTCTTTCTGCATCGGCATCAGTTTATCAAGCGACTTCCTCCTCGACTCCTCATCCTCTGCAAGGATCATCTGCTGCACGATCGGCAGCCGCTCTTCGCCAAAGAACATGTGCTCTGTCCGGCATAGACCGATTCCTTCCGCGCCAAAGTTCCTTGCAACCTCGCTATCGTGCGGGGTGTCCGCATTCGTGCGCACTCCAAGTCTCTTTGCGCGGGAAGCCCAGTCCATCAGCGTCTCAAAGTCGCGAGTCATCTCCGGCTCGACGAGATCAGTTATGCCAAGAATGACCTCCCCTTTTGTTCCGTCAAGCGTGATATAGTCCCCCTCTTTGACCACGATATCGCCAACCGTGAACCGGTTCGCGGACTCATCGACAGCGATCTCGTTGCATCCGACGACACAGCACTTGCCCATGCCCCGCCCAACGATTGCAGCATGGCTCGTCATCCCGCCGCGTGCCGTGAGTATCCCCTGCGAGGCAGCCATCCCGCCGACATCGTCTGGCGACGTCTCAAGCCGCACCAGGATCACCTTCTCTTTCTCGTCTTTTTCAACCCATTCCAGTGCCCTGTGAGATGAGAAGGCAACTTTCCCGACTGCCGCACCCGGAGATGCTGCCAGACCCTTTGCGAGCACATCCACCTTCGCTTTCGGATCGATCATCGGGTGCAGGAGCTGGTCGAGCTGGTCTGGCTCGACGCGGAGCATCGCAGTATCCTTATCGATCAATCCCTCTCCCACCATATCGACTGCGGTCTTCACGGCAGCCTGCGCAGTCCGCTTCCCGGTTCTCGTCTGTAGCATGTAAAGCGTGCCCGATTCAACGGTAAACTCCATATCCTGCACATCGCGGTAATGCCACTCCAGTTTCTCGCGTATGGCAGCCAGTTCCCCATAGACCCCCGGCATCTCCTCCTTTAGATGATCAATCGTCTCAGGAGTCCGGATGCCTGCAACCACGTCTTCTCCTTGTGCGTTCATCAGGTACTCGCCGTAAAAGACGTTCGCCCCTGTTGCAGGATCCCGTGTGAAACAGACACCGGTTCCGGAATCAGCACCCATGTTCCCGAATACCATCATCTGGACGTTGACACCTGTACCAAGATCATGCGGAATATTATTTAAATTTCTATATGTTTCTGCTCGATCCGTGTTCCATGACTCGAACACGGCATCGATCGTCATCCTCAACTGCTCTTTCGGATCATCCGGAAACGCTTCTCCTGTCGCCTTCACTACCAGTTCCTTGTATCTCGATACGAGATCCTTCAGATCATCCGAATCGAGTTCCGTGTCCATCGTAACGCCGCGTGACCTCTTCTTCTCTTCGAGAATCTGCTCGAAATCGCTGTGCTCCATTCCTAAAACTACGTTTCCGAACATCTGCACGAACCTGCGGTACGAATCGTACGCAAACCGCTCATTTCCTGCCATCCTGGCAATCCCTGCCACGCTCTCATCGGTAAGACCGATATTAAGCACAGTATCCATCATTCCCGGCATTGAGATCGCAGCACCTGAGCGTACCGATAATAGGAGGGGGTTTTCCGCATCGCCGAACTGTTTTTTAGTGGACTCCTCAAGGCGGGCGAGATTTTCATCTATTTCATCATCCAGACCCTCAGGGTATCCATCGTTTGCATAGTAGTGTATGCAGGCTTCCGTGGAGATCGTAAATCCCGGGGGCACCGGGATGCCAATATTCACCATCTCAGCGAGATTCGCTCCCTTCGACCCGAGGAGACTTTTCATTCGAGCGCTGCCTTCGGCCCTTCCGTCGCCGAAGAAGTAAACGTATTTCTTTGCATTCACGTTATTTCCATCCTGACCAGTGGTGTGTAATGTTAAAGGTGTGTGTGTGTTTAACACAGTACTACATAGAAATCCAGCGATATTTAAACTTATGACCCTGTGCAAACTGAGCAGCGAAACTTTACGATGCAACGACTGCATTTTGAGGAGTGCAGTGAACCATAAATACGCGGTACCGTCAGTCGTCATGATTCTTTTTTTTGTTCGAATTGTAAAAGTCTCTCTTTCAGTTGGTTCTTCAGTTCTACACATGTAGAATAGAAAATTACCTGATAGCCTTGCACATCAAAATGTGGTTTAGTCCCTTTTCGGGCAGTTAAAATTGCCGTTTTACCAAAAGCGTGGGCGTAACCAAGTTCGTAATAGACATTCGGACGCTCATATGTTAGGTCTGCAACGATGTATTCAGCACAGCGAATGCTGCTCAGAATTTTGTCTGTAATCAGTCCGGTAAAAGATATTTCGTCTACGCGCTCTGATAGTAGCCCAACTTGCTCCGCAACTGATTTAATTGCATCGAGTACATCATCCAGCCGTGAGTCGTCTTTTGTCATGGGCATGAGTATGAACATATAACCAGCTTGAGCTACACTCTCGGCTTGTTCGGTATATTGCGCTACGTTTCTTTGAATCTGTAAGGCTGTTTCGACTATATCCATCAACCCCGTCCGTATTTCACTCTCTGACTGTGACGCATGTGGACGTTCCTCAGCAGCAATTATTCTGTTCACCTGATTAAGCATTTTTCTTGGAGGAGCACCAAATTTGTTGATTATAACCGCATCGAAGAGGTCGCAACGATCAACAAAAACCTGATTGAGATGTTGAATCTTTTGTACACGTAAATTAATTTCGTCATCGGATATTTTCCTTGATTTTTGAATTGCAAGAATACTTTCTCTCGGAGCATCAAAAAGAAGAAAGATACCACGGACTTTCGCACTATAATCCCTCTTAATAGCCTCTATCGTGTCTACATCGTTACAGATGATAAAGTGATGTTTTCCTTGTTGAAGAGCGTTGTCAATTTGTTTTCGTTGGATTCCATATCTGTGACCATATCGGCTGTAAATATAGTCGTATTCATCGGGTGAAATATCCTTTTTGCATAAAATTTCACCGCCATCATATTGTCTATCTTCGCGGTCTGTGCCTTTGGTGTGAACCGTGACCAATGGTTTCATGTTTTCGAGTTCCTGTACTAATGTGGATTTCCCGGAACCAGAAGCTCCAAATATTAGAAATATCAGAGGTGTTTTTGTGTCCATGTTATTTCCATCCTTTGGATATGTGATATTTCTGATGTGTAGTTTAGGACTCACGCTTGACCATATATTCTGCCCATGCCAGCAGGAGGTCCTTGTACCTTGATCCGGGTATCGTTTCTATCTGCTCTTTCGCTCCCTTAACGTAACTGTCAGCAAGCGCCCTTGTGTACTCGATGCTCCCGAGTTCGGATAGAATATCCACAACCTCTCTGACCTCCTCGGCAGATGCATTCTCATTGCCGAGTATCCGGGATATATGCCTCTTCTGCACCTCATCCGCATGAGTAAAGGCATGGTACACAATAAGCGTCCGTTTCCCTTCCCTGATGTCAGAACCGACCGTCTTCCCGAGCTTCTTCGTATCCCCAACAACGCCGAGGATGTCGTCCTGCAACTGGAATGCGGTGCCGCACCTGCCTGTGAACTGTGATATCGCCTGGACCAGTTCGTTTTCGCGGTTCGTTGTAGATAGTCCGATCATTGCGCCAGCTTTTCCTGCAAACTCATACAATGCGCCTGTTTTTCTCCACAGCATCCCGAGGATCTTATCCTCGCTTAACGATTCGATCGGAGCTTTCGAATATTGGACATCGAATGTCTGTCCCGACAGCAGCGTCAGCACGACATCGGTTTCCATCATCCTGATCAGGTGCAGCACAACATCCGGGTCGACGCCGCGCTCCTGAAGTTCGGATAAGAGTGAGACCGACCATCCCTGCTGGACGTCCCCCGCAAGTATCGCAATCGATGTGCCGTAGCGCATAGCATCGTCGTTACCATAGCCGAGATCTGCCCCTCTCCTGCGAAACTCCTCGTGTACCGTGTATCCGCCGCGCCGCATACAATCCCGGTCAATGACGTCATCATGCACGAGCGTCCATGTGTGGAATACCTCGATTGCAGCCGCTGCAGGAAGCGCGATCTCTTCATCGCCACCGGCAGCGCCGCACGAGAAGAGCAGTACGGCAGGCCGCAGCGACTTCCCGCGCTTCCCACTCAGGTACAGGTACACCGAGTCGTGGATCACTTCAGGAACGAACCGCTCCTGATACCGGGCGGATGTGAGGTACTCGTAGACGAGATCGCCGCGCTTTGCAAGCTCTTTCTCGAATTCATTCATACTAATCATCCAAGAACCAATTCCTCTCCGTTTCTGAGCAGATGAAGGGTATCGCCGAGCACATACCCGGTACTCTCAGCCATCTCGATGTAGTAACTGTGCATCACGATGTTTCCGTGCGCAGGGATCACATGTTCCGGATTTACCATGCGCAGCAACTCCCAGTGATCCTCCTTACATGCATGTCCTGAGACATGAACTCCATCGTAGATGCGTGCTCCGCGCATCCTAAGTTTCGTCTCGAGGGCGTGCCTGTTTGCACGTGTGCTTGGCGTTGGAATCACATTTGCAGAAAATATGACCTTATCACCGCTCTCAATCCTGTAGCCCGTATTATCCATCGATATCCGCTCAAGCACAGCGCCCGGCTCTCCCTGATGCCCTGTTACGATCGGAAGATACTTTTCCTTTCCTTCGGATGCGATTCTTGTAAACGCTTTATCTATGTTCTTCCGCACGCCATATATCTTCAGATTTTCCGGAAGCTGGACATACCCCATTTTCGCTGCCAATTTCACATATTTATCCATCGAGCGTCCCATCAGTACGGGAATGCGATCCATCTTCTTTGCGATTTCTAGGGTAGCCGCGATCCTTGCGATGTGGGACGAGAAGGTGGTCACGATAACCCCTGATTCTGTCTCCTCGGTACCGATGAGCACATCGTTGAGCAGATCCTTCGCGATCCGTTCTGACGGCGTCTTTCCAACGATTGCGGCATTGGTGCTCTCTGTGATCATCAAAAAGACACCCTCCTTGCCGATCTGCTTGAGCCGCTTTATGTCTGGCGGCTCTCCGAGCGTCGGCGTCCGGTCCATCTTGAAGTCGTTGGCATACAGAAGAATGCCCCGCGGGGTGTGCACCGCAATGAAGACACAGTCAAGGGTGCTGTGCTGGACCCTTATGAATTCTATCGAGAGGTTTTTTGAAACCTCCTTTGTCTCGCCAGCGTTCATCTCGACTAGTTCGTTCTCTGCCGGGAACTTCCGTTCCGACTTGATCAACTGTTTGATAAGACCGATCGTGTAAGGGGTTGCGATGATCGGCGCCTTGTACCTGTGTGCCAGTTTCGATATCGCGCCGATGTGATCGAGGTGTCCGTGTGTACAGACGATTGCGCGAACCGTGCCGTCCACCCCCTTCATCACGGTATCGTCCGGTATCGCGCCTATCTTGATCAGATCGAGCGAATGCATCCGTTCGATCTCCACATCTTCATGAATCTGTACCTGATCGAGACGTAGCCCCATATCGAATATGATGATGTCGCCGCCGACATGCACCGCTGTCATATTCCTGCCCATCTCATTATATCCGCCGACTGCAACAATTCCAATATCGTCCAATTATAGTCCTCCGTGTGAAAATATTATTATCATAAAAAAGTGTAGACGTGAGGCGTCTTAAGGGATTTGGTGGATGCCCGGATTTTAACTCTTTGGTAATTCTCGTGATATCCGGCTCACTGATAAATCGAGCAAATAACAAAACGCCCCCTATAATTTGCGTCAGGTGTGATCTCTCAAGCAAAATCATATCTGTTTAGCATTAAGGTCGTGGAGATCACGAATGACACGAATTGACGAATTTCACGAATGCTAAAATGGAGTAAATTCGTGCCATTCGTTTATTCGTGAAATTCGTGATTAAAACTGCCATAATAACACTGAATTCCGGTAATAATCCTGAAAAACCAAAGAGCCATTTTTATTATCTTTTGCCATATCCGGTGCTCTATGCATCTGACCAGATATGCAAATCCTTTTGATGCCGCATCCCATATCGCCATACATGACAGAACTCGTGGTATTCGGGCAGGAGGAGATGAAGCGCTACCTCCGCCTCTTCGCAGAAGCAATTCGGCTCGGGCTTCGCTTCCATCTCTTGATCGAGGGACCTCCAGGCACGGCGAAAACGCTTGCCGTTAACCAGATGGTATCCTCTCTAAAAAAGGAGGTTGGGGACATCCCGTACGTGCGGGTGACCGGCAGTCAGGATGCGCTTCCAAGCGATCTCATTGGCGACCTTGATATCGGGAAGTACCGGGAGGGTGAGATAGATATCCTTGCAGGACCCCTGTTCGGTGCGCATGGCCGCGATATGCCGGGAATCGTGTATGCCGATGAACTGAACCGTTTCAGCGAGTACACGCTGATCATATTTACAGAGATCATGGCGGAGTGGCAGGTTTCGTTTCCGAAGACCCCGATCACCAAACCGCTTCGCGCGAACGTGATCGCAACCATGAACCCCTACGACATCTCAGGCATCACCGAGGTTCCGCAGCACATCCTGGATCGGTTCAACGCAAGGATCGTTGTTAATTATCCTGACAAGGAGACTGAACTTAAGATCGCATCCCAACATACGGAGTATTACTACAAAAAGTTTGCATCCCGCCTCAAATCGTTATTGCACCCACTCGTGAGCACCACGAGAGCGATGCGGAAGCTCGGAGTCCCACTCGGACCAAGAATATACCTATCGACGTTAGACTTGCTTGCGCTGGAACTGTCCTCGATCGGATCGATCGATAACGACACCGTGATCCAGCATTACGAGAATGCGATCCGGTCCAGAATCGGGAATCTCGAGGAGGACAAGCAGTCCGAGTTCCTGAGTACGGCATCGATTGCGCTGCGCGGGGAACTTGAAGGGGCAAAGAAATAACAAGTATATATTGTTTTTAACCACAAGATTTATATGTGATAATTACATATTCGGGGATGGTGATAACTCATGAAAGATTTATCAGTTAAAGTACTGGACGACGACGATGAGGAATTCGTCGACATATTGATCAAACAGGGACTGAAACGGAATACTGCCAAGGTGCTTGCGTATCTGAAAGGCGTTGATACGGCGACATCGAAAGACCTCGAGGTTGGCTCGGACTTAAGGCAGCCCGAAGTCAGTATTGCGATGCGAGAACTGCGCGCAGACAGTTGGGTCGCCGAAACTGACGAGAAGAAGCCAGGAAAAGGGCGTCCTTACAAGGTATATTCGCTCAAGGTTCCGATCGGTGAAATTATAGTGAAATTGGAGGAGAAAAAGAAGTTAGAGGTAGAGGAAGCGATGAAGAACATCGAACGGTTGAAAGCGTTGAGTGCTTGATGCGCTCAACCTTTTTCATATCCGGATACGATCTCTTCGCCCTCTACAAAGATCAGATCATTTTTTATTGCGTATTTTTTCGCATCCTCTTTTGTCAGTGCATATCCGGTCTCCGAATCGAGCATCTCGCAGATGCAGAGCACCGGGTTGATGCCTGCAAGTTCTGCAAGCGCTATCGAGAGCTCGGTCTGCCCTTTACGCTCTTTTAATAGGTCTTTTGCACCGCGCAGCACTGCAACGTGACCCGGGGATCGAAACTCGCTCGAAAAATCAACCACATCCCCGGCAAGCGTGGACTCGACGATCTCGTCCAGTTTGCGGATGGTGAGCGCGCGATCCCGGTCCGGGATGCCTGTGAATGTGTCCCTGTGATTCACCCAGAGTGAAAACGAGGAACGGGAATCGTAATGCAGGTCTCCTTCGGCGAGATGTGCCATATCTGGCAGACGCCTGAGAATATCAGCCGCGAACGGAAGCCCGAGACGCTCGGCAGCCGCATCCGGTATCACAGCGCACAAAAGTCCGCCGCCGTAGATGCGCATCTCTGCAATATCCTGCGGGCTGATCGATCTTGCCGGCATCACAAAGTCAGTCTCGCCTTCGCGGTCCGCGGCGTCATATAACAGTACCATTTTGTCGTTTCTCATCGCATCGATTGCGTCTTTTATGTTCTGCATAACACTACCTCCACTTTACTCTCATCATCGACCCGCAGATGCTCCCTGAGGTTCACAGGCGCCATAACCTCGATTATGTTATCGGGATAGTTCTTTCGGTTCGGGATGACGATTGCACCATACGT
>DAOURL010000218.1 GCA_030625165.1 Methanosarcinales archaeon
TGACCATCGCATCAATCGCGGATTTCCAGCCGTTTGTAACATCAGGGGTCGTGCCCCCGCCGGCAAACCCGCTCTGCATCTCCCAGCCGTGCATACGGCTCGATGATCTGGATTCAGTTGGCAGGAGCGGCAGACATCTCACAAATTTTGAGATGATGGCGCATCACGCCTTCAACGGTCCCGATAAGGAAATATACTGGAAGGATGAGACTGTGGAGTACTGCGACCGCCTGCTATCTGATCTCGGGATCGTCAGGGACGTCACATACAAAGAGGAGCCATGGGCTGGCGGCGGGAACGCAGGTCCCTGCCTCGAGGTGCTCGTCGGCGGTCTCGAAATCGCAACCCTCGTATTTATGGATATGTGCGAGAGCGGCGATGGCGAGATCGAGATCAAGGGGAAGTCGTACGCTAAAATGGATAATTACATCGTTGACACCGGATACGGACTTGAACGACTCGTGTGGGCATCGAAAGGATCTCCAACGATATATGATGCGATATTTCCGGAAACCGTGAACAAAGTGATGGAACATGCCGGGATCGAGCATTCGCTGCAGGATCCCGAGTATGCGAAGGTGCTTGCGCAGAATGCACGGTTATCAGGGTTATTCGATCTCGATCTGACCACGGATCTCGAGAATCTTCGGAAAACTGTAGCAAAAGCGATCGGGATCGATGTTGAACGGTTGAAAGCGATCATAGAGCCGGTTGAGAAGGTGTATGCCATCGTGGATCACTCAAGGTGCCTTGCATTCATGCTCGGCGACGGGATCGTCCCGTCGAATGCGAAGGCAGGCTATCTCGCGAGACTGGTCATTAGAAGGATGCTTCGGCAGATGGACGCACTTAAACTCGATGTCCCAATCGCGGATCTGGTTGAGATGCAGTTATCATCGATTGGCGATCCCGCGTACCTGCATCGGCTGGATACGGCGAGAGAGATCCTTGATCTTGAAGAGGAGAAGTATCGTCAGGTTATCTCGAAGGGCAGGCGGCTTCTTGCGCGTTCGGTCAAGAAGTTTGGAGATGCAGGAACGATACCGACATCGCAGCTCATTGAGTGGTACGACACGTATGGCATCCCGCCAGAGGTCACGAAGGAAGTGGCAGACAGCGAGAGCATCGGCATCGATCTTCCGGATAGCTTCTATTCGATGGTCGCAAGCACCCATGCCGCCGCACCGGCAGAGGTTTCCGAAACGCCATACACAGAGTATGCAGACCGGCTGAAATTCCTTCCGAATACGTTACGCCTATGCTATGATGAACCGTCCAGTATAACATTCGAGGCGGTGGTGCTCGATGTCTTCGATAACCATGTCGTCCTTGACCAGACGTTATTTTATCCGGAAGGGGGAGGACAGCCAGCAGATCATGGAACGATTGCAACGCCAGACCTTGTTCTGCGTGTGGTCGATGTACAGTCTGCAAACGGAATTATTCTGCACGAGGTCGACGAACCGGAAGATGACCTGACGTATCTGGTAAAGAAAGGCGATATCGTCAGTGGCACGATCGATTCGAAGCGGAGGTTCGCACATACCCAGCACCACACAGCCACACACATCGTGAACCACTGCGCAAAGATAGTCCTCGGCGATCATGTGTGGCAGACAGGTGCACAGAAATCTGAGACGAAGGCGCGTCTTGATATAACGCATTTCAAACGTATAACCGATGAGGAGTTTTCAAAGATCGAGCGACTCGCAAACGAAGAGGTTGTGAAGAACCAGCGCGTCTATACCGAGTTGATGGACCGGATAGATGCCGAGAAAGAGTACGGCTTTGTCCTGTACCAGGGCGGTGTTCCGCCGGGAAGCGATATCAGGGTCGTTCGGGTCGGCGGTGACGTGGAGGCGTGTGCCGGGACGCATCTCCGGTACACAGGCATGATCGGGCAGATCAAGCTGCTGCACACCGAGCGGATCCAGGACGGCGTCGAGCGGATCGAGTTCGCTGCCGGAGCAGCAGCAGTGCTTGCGTCACAGGCGCGGGATAATATCCTGAACTCAACGTGTTCCATTCTCAGGGTGCCTCCTGAAAAACTCCCTGATACGGCAGACCGGTTCTTTACTGAATGGAAGGAGCTTTCAAAGCAGAACACGCGTCTAAAGGAGGAGCTTGCCTCCGCACTCGCAGGTAACATGGTTGCGGGCGCAAGATTGGCTGGCGATGTCAGGGTTGCATCGTACATAAGCGCGGATGCCGATATGCAGGAACTGATCAAGATCGCTGGAGCGATGCGCGAGATTCCGGATATGATCGCATTCGTGGGCAGCACCCA
>DAOURL010000177.1 GCA_030625165.1 Methanosarcinales archaeon
GAAATTTCATCAGCCGCAGATGGAGATAGAATAGACGCTACAATATTCGATTAACAGATCTGCATTCATCTGCATCTATCCGCGGGTTTATGCGAAACTCTGATTTGCACGTTGGCATCGAAGGTTTTATGTAATAATAGGTTATGACATATAACAAAACATAATGAGTGATAACAATGGTACAAACAATGGTGAATCTGACAGAGTATGAGAATCGGGTGCTCAACATAATAAAAGCTAAGTTTGGGTTTAAGAACAAATCAGAGGCGATCAAGTTGATAATACAAAAGTATGAGAGCGAGTTTCTGGAACCTGAGCTTAGACCGGAGTTCATAGAAAAGATGAGAACGCGAGAGAACGAAACGGTGGTGCAAGTTACGGATTTCAGAAGCCACTTTGGGTTGGACGAGGATGTATGACTATGCCCTCCGAAAGACCGTGGAAAAGATATTTTTCAAACTTGCAGCAAAGAATCGGGAACAGTTGGAACGAATCTATAATAAGATCGAAGAAATAAGACGTGACCCACACCGTTACAAAAACCTGAGGAGTCCGCTACAGCATTTGAAACGGGTGCACATAGACAAGAGTTATGTCCTTGTATTTTCTGTGGATGACTATAATAAACTGGTAATAATTGAGGATTACGACCACCACGATAAGATTTACAGACGGTGATAATGGCGTAAATCGAAACTAAAAGCTCCAGGGGACTTTGGTAATACCGGACTTGCCTAATAGGGGGTGTGTGGCTTTGCTACGCTTCACCCAAATTCACCCCAACGGGCGAACTTCAACCCACAGGGCATCGGTAAGAAATGCAACCGTCCTGTTTTTCCAGTCTGCCGATTGATCAAAAGATGTGCTACAACACCGCCCTGCCAAACTCAAAAATGGGTAATCTTATAAATAATGGACGCATAGTTAGACTCATGAGCGCACTTGAAAAAGCATTCGGGAGGACGGCGCAGATGATCGTTCTTGAGAATCTCATAAAGAACCGGAGCACATTCACGTACCTCTCAGGAATCGCAGAGGAGACCGGACTATCGCATTCGAGTGTTTCACGAGTTATCGAACCGCTGCTCGCAATCGAGATTATCACCGAAAAGAAAGTTGGGAAACAGATCCGCACGTTCACGCTGGACGAGGAGAATCCGGTGACCCAGTTGCTGCTCAAATTTTATGGCGACCTGTCAGAGTTGCTCCCTGAATGAGATCTGTGCATCGTCAGATCTCTGATCACGGCATGATGGATGCACTTTTATCTCAATCTCAGCCGAGAACCTAAATCACGGCAGACACGCCTGCATCGCATCGAGTCTGTCGATAATCCCGACCGGTCTGTTGTTATCAACCACAGAAAGCCTCCCAACATCCAGTTTGAGCATCATATCGATGGCTTCGGAGACAGGTGTTGCAGGAGAAACTGTGTATGCCGGAGTGTTCATGATTCTTTCGACAAGCACAGATTGTTTTGCCCTGGTTCCGCCCTCGTCCTCCAGTCCGATTCTTGCAAATCCTGCCTTGATAATATCATACCTCGTGACCATCCCGATCAACGCCCCCTTCGGAGATAGGACCGGCAGTCCTGTGTAATCCGATTCGAGCATGTTTGACCAGACCTTTGCGATCCGATCATCTGGCGAGCATGTCACGACCTTCTCGGTCATAATATCGCGCACCACCAGATGTGCTCTTGGGTGTAATTTCTTCAAGAGGTCGGTGGTACTCAATATTCCAACAAGAGTCTGATCATCGATGGATCTGATTACCGGTACCCTGCTAAACCTTGCATCGACCATCGCCGCGCAAGCCGCCTCTACACCGATATCCGGAGTTATGGCAGGACATACAGTTGCGAATCCACGCACAGTTACACCTGAATGGGCTGACGAGATATGCATCACATCCTGATCCGTTAACATCCCGAGCACGCGCATGGATCGTTCATCCTCAACGACAGGAAGACTTCGGAGATGATGATCGCGCATGATCTGACGTGCATGAGTTACGAAATCGTCTGCTGTGACACGCACAACCTCTTTTAACATTACATTACCAACAGTCATATCAGTCTCCAACTGGTATCGGCATATACATAAACCAATCGATGGACCCGGGTTGTAAAGTTATTGCGATGACGGTGTTTAGGATTGTTATCGATCCGAGTCTCGTGTCTGCTGCTTCGAGTTTGGATGTCCGGAAAACTCGGAACTTTGACATAACACCTTGGCAAGTTGATACCCTTGATGTCACGAAACTTTTAAATATCAATCATTCAGTGTTATCTTTGCGATCATCATCATAAAATTCGATACGGATAACCCCGGGATTGATAATACACGATCGGTCTCGCAAGAGCAGTCAAACAGAGGCGAAGAGATGCACCACATAAGAAGACAGATACTGCCATTCACAGCAATTGTCGGGCAGGAGAGGATGAAAAAAGCACTGATACTAAATGCCATCAACCCAAAGATCGGGGGCGTTCTGATACGGGGAGAAAAAGGGACAGCGAAGTCAACAGCAGTGCGGGCGCTTGCAGAACTGCTTCCCGAGATCGAGGTGGCAGGGAACTGCCCGTTTAATTGCAATCCTGACAATCCTGATGAGATGTGCGATATCTGCTACGAGAACGTGGCGAATGGTGGAAAACTCGATACCGTGACCAGAAAGAGGCGGGTCGTCGATCTGCCGCTTGGTTGTACCGAGGATCGGGTCGTTGGCACGCTTAACATCGAGAAAGCGATAAAGGAGGGGATAAGGGCGCTTGAACCCGGAATCCTTGCCGCAGCAAATCGCGGCATCCTGTATATCGATGAGATCAACCTCCTTGATGACCATGTCGCAGACGTTCTCCTCGACTCAGCCGCGATGGCTGTGAATGTGGTTGAGCGGGAAGGGATCAGCGTGAGCCACCCGTCGAGGTTCATCCTCGTCGGGACGATGAACCCTGAGGAGGGCGAGATACGACCGCAGTTGCTGGATCGGTTCGGGTTGCAGGCGAATGTCGAGAGTTTAAGCGACGTGGACGAGCGTGTTGCGATCGTGAAGGTTGCAGAGCAGTTTGATGCCGATCCCGATGGGTTCAGGGAGAGTTACGAAAGCCAGCAGAGGGAGCTTGGCGAGAAGATATCGAAGGCAGAAACGATTCTTCCTGATGTCGTGATCAGCGACGATCTCCTGAGAACCACTGCCGAGATCTGCATCGAACTTGGCGTCAGGACGCACAGGGCAGAGATCGTTATCACGAGAACCGCAAAGACGATCGCGGCATTCGACAGCCGTACCGAGGTCACACTTGGTGACATAAAGGAAGCGATGGAACTTGCGCTGCCGCACAGGATGCGAAAGAAACCGTTTGAGCCGCCAGAACTCGATACCGAGAAACTCGACCGCATGATGGAAGAGAAGAGTGAAGAGAA
>DAOURL010000175.1 GCA_030625165.1 Methanosarcinales archaeon
TTGCAGCAATATTTATATGTCAGACCGCTCCAGCATGTTATACATGGGAAATATCAGACCAACATACATAAAAAAAATCGCAAAAGAGTTGATTGAAAAGCGCGGTTACGCATTCGGGACCGACTTCGAGGCCAATAAGGCGCAGGTTGCCGAGCATACGGACATCACCAGCAAGACGATACGCAACAGGGTCGCTGGTTATATCGTACGCAGAAACGTGATCGCAAAACGTTCAAAGATACTATAAGGTGGTGCTTATGGACCTCAAGGGCGCTATGCCTGCGCTGCTGACTCCGTTCACGCCCGATCGCAAGATTGACGGGGCTGGGTTTAAGGATAACATCAGGTATACGATCGAGCATGGGGTCTCTGGTATCGTTCCCTGCGGAACGACTGGCGAATCAGCAACGATAACGCTTGAAGAGCACAAACAACTGATCGATATCGCGGTTGACTGTTCCACAGTTCCCGTGATCGCTGGAACCGGATCGAACAACACCGGAGAGGCGATCGAACTCACCAGACATGCGGCAGACGCGGGTGCCGACGCATCGCTGCTGATCACGCCGTATTACAACAAGCCGAACCGAAACGGGATTATTGCACACTTTGATGCGATCGCATCTGCTGTCGATATCCCGATCATACTCTACAACATCAAATCGAGAACCGGCATCAATCTCGAACCTGCGCTGATAGCAAAACTCGCAGAGATCCCGAACGTCATCGGAGTCAAGGAGGCAAGCGGCGATCTGGCGCAGGTATCGCGCATCATCGAACTGACCATGGACTCTGATTTCATATTGATCTCGGGTGATGATGCCCTGACGCTGCCGATCATGTCACTTGGGGGCGTTGGCGTGATATCAGTTATTGCAAACATCGTTCCCGCGCAGACGGTTGCTTTCGTAAACGCGATACGTGAAAAAGACTACGATGAAGCGAGACGTCTGCACTACCAGCTTGCTCCGCTTGTGCGGGCGATGTTCATCGAGACGAACCCGATCCCTGTGAAGACCGCTGCCGGCATGATCGGTCGTGCAGCCGGACCTCTACGGCTTCCGCTTGCACCGATGGGTGCGCAGAATGAGCAGAAACTCAGAAGCGCGCTTGTGGCGGCTGGACTGCTCAAGGGATGATGCGGTCACTATATCTACTAACTACTCCAAAACCCGCACAAATTCCTCCTCCGCACCAAGCGGCATCGTCGCATCGATACCGATCTTCGTGGTCGTGCCATCCGGAGCAGAGATCGGATCGAGTGAACTGCCGCGTACATTCGTGATCATCAGTACGTCCCGATCGCCGAGCACCCTTGTTGCAATCGCAAACTCGACATCGCTTGGATCATAGATATTGATGTCAGGATCGACCACCACCACGTTCTTGAGACTCGGATGCGCTGCAAATGCTGCAAGCATCGCGTTCTTTGCGTCGCCTTCGGTCCGCTTCTTAATCTGCACCACCGCATCGAAATAGCAGCATCCGCCTTTCGTCAGCACGACATTTCTTGCATCGGAAACCCCGTTTACAGCGCTTAATATTCTCGGCTCATACGGAACTCCCATCAACAGTTTATGCTCGCTGCCTGACGGTATGATCGCATGGTAGATCGGATCCGCCCGGTGAATCATCCCGGTTAAGTGGATCACTGGCTCGCTTCGCACCCGGTCATACGTCCCTGTGATGTCAACAAACGGACCTTCATCGGCAGTCTCTTCCCCGATGTATCCCTCAAGCACGATCTCGCAGTGCGGCACCCGGATGCCGTTGTCGCACTCGAAGACCTCAAGCGGCGCTCCTTGCAGTGCTGACGCGTAACGAAACTCTGTGCCCGCAGGTACGCGTGTGCAAATAGCAAAGAGGACTACCGGGTCAAGCCCGATCGCTATTGCGACAGGTAGCTTCTCTCCGCGCTCCAGTGCCTTCTTGCGCATGAGGTAGGTGTGTCTCGGCGCAACAAGGCGTGCTGCGAGTTTATCTTTCCCGATAACCATCATCCGGTGGATGGATGCATTCATTACCCCGTCCATCTCGGTCACGAGGACGCCTGCTGTTATGTAAGGGGCAGGATCGTTTTTGAAGTGAGTGAGAACCGGCAGTTTTGAAAGATCTGGCTTGCTCCTGATCTCTTTTGTTGGGGAGTCTGCCACAAGTTTTATCTCCCCGCCTGGTTCGACGGATGCGAGATGTCCTGCCATATCTTCCCTGCAGATCCGGAGTGTCGTGCAGAGAGCCTCTCTCGATGAGAGGAGATTCGCGGCGACACGACAACCGTTTATGCTGTGGAAGAGATGTGGTTTCTCGTTTCCCGCGATCCTTGCGGCATCATATTCCGGGGATACCGGCTCCTGAATCTCGATTAAGTTGCCGTCGGTCTTCAACTGGTCTATAAAGCTTCCAAATGACATTGTTCCACCTGATGTTTGGTTAGTATGGCGTATGGAGTGATAATCCTTTCTACAGCATCCGAACTTCCGTAGCAAAGTCCCTTGTTATCCGTTATCCTCGCTTCTTCTTACGTGTTCTGGTTACGGCGACGAATCGCGATGAAGATGATCACTGCCGCAAGGAGCGAGACTGCAAGCGGTATCAATTCTGCTGGCAATTTTTTGGGCGCGGTCTCCGCGGGGATTGCAGGGATCTCGGACAGGGACGCTGATACTATGGTCATATTCCCCTCTGAAACCGAGACGGTTTCCGTGTAACGCTCGTATCCGTACTTCTCTACCGAAACCGCGTGGTTCCCGGGCGTTACATTGTAGATCCAGAACCAATCTTTGCCGGTCGCACCCTGGTAGACATTATCGAGATGCACATCTGCCGCGGACGGATACGACCGCACACGGATGAACCCAAGCTCGGGAGAACTCTTTACGATCTCTGCGATCTTCTCCGTCTCCTCCTCCTCTTCCGCCTCCTCGATTCGTGCCGGCGCAGTCTCGCCCTCCCTCATCACGTGCACGTCAACCGGTTCCCATGTGCGCTTATCGATTCTCGATTGATCCGCAATCTCGAAATGGTATGTTCCGGGCTGCGCGTCCCCGCTTGCATGGATCGTGATCGGATATGCCATCGATCCCCCTCTCCTTATCACTCTCAGTTTATTTGTGCCGTTTACCTGTATCCAGTCGGGCACCGACCGCACAATCACACTCACGTCTATATACCCGACCCCCGCGTTCTTGAGCGTGGCATTGAAGGACGCGTCTGACCCGGGAACGATGTAGACGGTGTATGGCGCATCTGTGAAGGTGATGTTATCCTTGCCGCTGGTTTCTGCACAGCAGTTCGAGATCGATGCAGCGATTATGATGGCGAGCAGTACGGTTCTGTACATGCGATTACTTTGACTTAAGACTCCAAATAATCTTCGCGGAGTCGGGCTCCGGATTGCCATCACTCATGTTCTGGCACCGGTTCGGGCGCGGGTTCCCAGAACGGCATGATATCTGCATACCAGTTCCGGAGGAAGAGGAGCGTATGGTATTTCATGAATACTGGAAGCGGCACGGTTGCGAGGATGGTAAGAAATATGAGCACCAGTATGGACGCAACAAAGAGCAATCCGAGCACGATCAGGACCACCAGATCAGCAAATCCGAATCCCAGCAGCGTGAGAAGCATGTAAGGCGCG
>DAOURL010000106.1 GCA_030625165.1 Methanosarcinales archaeon
GATTTTGGTATCCTCGATCATGCGCCGTGCAAGAACCTGGTTCAGTGGCGGAAAGCCGAGTGTCAGATCCCTGAACAGTTCGACAGCGGTTCCGCCCGCGCCAAAGAGGATCGCAGGACCGAATAAGGGATCGAACTTGGAGCCGATGATGATCTCGTAACCCTGGTCCCTGTCGATCATCTTCTGGACTGTTGCGCCGGTGACTATGGCGTCCGGCTGGCTCGCTTTCGTATTTGCAACCACGCGCTCAAACGCGATTTTCGCATCCTCTGGCGTTGCCACATCGAGGATCACGCCGCCCACATCGGTCTTGTGCGTCACATCAGGAGAGAGGATCTTCACAGCCACCGGAAATCCGATCTCGCTTGCGAGACTGACGCACTCCTCTGCGCTTTTCGCGACAAGCATCCTTGCGACCGGGATCTGGTACGCATCAAGCACGGCTTTTGCCTCGGTCTCGGTTAATATGGTTCTCTTCTCGTCGGCAACCGATTTGAAGAGATTTTTCACCTCCTCCCGCCGCGGGGTGAACGTTCTCACGATGTCGCCGGGCGCCTCGTATAGGGATGCGATGTTCTTGGTGTACTGGTACATCTGCAGGTAGACATCGACCGCCTGCTCAGGTGTTTCAAAATTCGGGATGCCGTTTCGTTCGAGGATGTCTCTTCCGGACTCCACCGCGTCCGCACCCATCCACGACGTAAGAAGCGGCTTGTAATGCGACATATTCCCACTGGCGACCTCTGAAACGAGTTTTGCAGCACCGTCAGGATCGGTCATTGCCTGCGGTGTCAGGAGCACAATGATGCCATCGACATTCTTATCCTGAAGTAGATACGTAACCGCGTCCCGGTAGCGCTCAGGCGTTGCATCACCAAGGATGTCAACCGGGTTCTCGCGGCTCCAGAACGGGGGAAGCACCTTATCCAGAGCTTCCACAGTCTCATCAGAGAGTTCTGCGATAACGCCGCCTTTATCGATCAGCCGGTCTGCCGCAAGAACTCCGGGACCGCCTGCGTTCGTGATGATGGCAAGACGCGGTCCATGCGGTCTCGTCTGGACTGCAAGTGCCGCCGAGCAGTCGAAGAGGTCCTCGATCTCAAGCACCCTTATTGCGCCAGCACGCTTAAATGCGGCATCATAGAAGTTGTCATCGCCGGCAAGGGCGCCTGTGTGCGAGGCGGCTGCTTTTGCGGATCTTGCGAACCTGCCTGACTTGACAACGATGATCGGTTTATTCTTTGCAAAGTGCCTTGCCGCACTCATAAACTCGCGCACGTCTTTGAGGGATTCGATGTAGAGCATGATGCTGCCTGTTGCCGGATCCATCCCGAAGTAGTCGATCAGGTCGCCAAAGTCAACATCCAGCATCGAGCCGATCGATACGAACGCGCTAAACCCGATATGCCTGTGAGCGCACGTATCAAGCACTGCCGTGCAGAGCGCGCCGCTCTGGGATATGAATGCGACGCTCCCGTGCTCAGGCATCAGGTGCGCGAAACTTGCGTTTAAGGAAAAGCGCGGCATGATGATACCGAGACAGTTCGGTCCTATAATCCGGATGCCGTACCTTCTTGCGATTTTACCGATCCGTTCTTCAAGTTTCCTGCCCTCTTTACCGATCTCCTTAAAGCCCGCCGAGATTATGATGACGCCGCCTGCCCCTGCAACTCCGCACTCCTCCAGAATATCGGGTACATGCGTCGCAGGGACCGCAATGATCGCAAGATCGATGCGTGCCGGAATCTGTGAGATGCTGCCGTACGCGTGTATCCCCTGAACGCTTGAGCGTCTGTTGTTAACAGGATACACAACGCCCTCGTAGCCCACGCCGATCAGGTTGTGTAGCAGCATGTAACCGACAGAGCCCTTCGTGTTACTTGCCCCGATCACTGCGATGCTCTTTGGTTTGAATATCTTGTCGAGACCTTTAACGCTCATCTGATCGCCCCCGTGTTGGTGTTGATTGTTTATGGAGCGATTCTACTTAAGATGTTTCAATGTTTCCGATTTCAGGTTTCTCGAAAGTCATTGATGGATCGGCTAAGAACCGATCCGAAAAGCCCTGCAGCCCCGAATATTACCCGGAACAACACGAACGGAAAAAATTGAGAGATATATAGCATAAGGATATACTATATACTTATTAAGGTAAAGTATATGTGCACCGATCGCCTACGTGGTGGTGGCGATATCGAAAATGCAGAAACGAACCGTTACACCCCAGAGGCTGGTGATTGGCAATTCATCTTAACTCGATTTCGCGCGTGTGCCGCTTACTTGTAAAATAACTGTGTGGATATGAGAATGAAAACCAACGAGAGAATCATCGAACTCCTTCTCTTCCTCTCGGCAGCGACCGCGGTCACAATCGTTGCGTTGATAATTATCTTTCTCTTAAAAGAAGGGCTTCCGGTACTCGTAAAAGTGGGGATCATCGATTTCTGTCTCGGAATGAAATGGAATCCCATCGCGATAGCAGGAGAACCGTCGTACGGGATTTTCCCGATGATTGTGGCATCGTTCTATGTTGCGATAGGGTCGCTTATCATAGCAGTGCCGCTTGGGCTTGCGTGTGCGGTCTTTCTTGCCGAGATTGCGCCGTCGTGGGCAAGGTCGATACTCAAACATGCAATCGAACTATTGGTCGGCATCCCATCCGTGATTCTCGGGTTCGTAGGGCTTGTGCTGCTGGTTCCGTTCATCAGGGACCATTTCGGGGGCTGGGGATTCTCTATTCTCGCAGGATCGATCATCCTTGCGATAATGGCGCTTCCGCGTATCATCAGCATCTCGGATGATGCGATCAGATCTGTTCCGCGTGAGTACAAGGAAGCATCGCTTGCGCTTGGTGCAACGCACTGGCACACGATTAGAAAGGTGATCCTACCAAGCGCACGATCAGGGATCGTCGCAGCAGTCATACTTGCAATGGCTACCTCCATCGGCGAGACGATGGCTGTCTTGATGGTTGTTGGCAATACCCCGATACTCCCGACTCCGATCTATGATATTCTCGATCCGGTCAGACCGATGACCTCGAATATCGTGCTTGAGATGAGTTATGCGACAGGAGATCACGCAAGTGCGCTATTTGCGACAGGGATCGTGCTCTTCATCGTGGTTGCTGTACTGAATGTGATATCGCACAGGGCACTGAAATCAAAGATGGGGACCAGACGATGACCTCATTAATCTCACCGGCAACATCAGACAGGGCAGCAAAGGTGATGCTGTGGGTCTCCGCATCCATATCCATACTGACACTCCTGTTTATTCTCGGTTATATCGTGGTTCAGGGGCTTCCTGTGTTAACGCTCTCGTTCCTGCTTGAATCACCGAGGTTAAGCGGAGCAGAAGGCGGCATCCTCCCAGCGATCGTGGGAACGTTCTGCCTCATGCTGGTGACGCTACTTTCCGCGGTCCCTATCGGCATCGGCGCTGCGATATATCTCGCAGAGTACGCGCATGAAGGTGCGGTGACCCGTATCATCTCATTCGGTGTCGAGTGTCTGGCAGGCATCCCCTCAATCGTGATCGGGCTCTTCGGATACGCATTCCTTGCGATATACCTCGGATTCGGTTTCTCGATCCTCTCGGGTGGGCTTGCGCTCATGTTCATGATACTGCCGTGGATCGTCAGGGTCTCAGAGGAGTCGCTCAAAGCAGTGCCAAGCGGTCTGCGTGAGGCAAGTTTTGCGCTCGGCGCAACGAAGTGGCAGACCGTGAGTAGGGTGGTACTTCCGACTGCGATTCCCGGCATCACGACAGGGGTCATACTCGGGATCGGAAAAGCGATCGGGGAGACTGCGGTCATCATGTTTACAGCCGGGTCATCGCTTCTGATGCCGACTTCCCTCTTCGATCCGGTACGTGCGCTGCCGTATCATCTCTATATCCTCGCATCAGAGGGTATCTCTGATAAAATGGCTTACGGCAGTTCGGTTGTGCTGCTTGTGATGGTACTTGTGATCAATCTTGCAGCGGTTGCGATCCAGCGGCATTACGGGAGGCATCATGTCAGAAATTGAAATCGAAAGCAGAAACCTGGATTTATGGTATGGCAGCGCGCAGGCGCTAAAGGAGATAACGATGGCGATGCCTGAAAAGAAGGTGACCGCGATAATCGGACCATCCGGATGCGGCAAGTCCACGTTCATCAGATGCATCAACCGGATGAACGATCTGGTCAAGGACTGCCGCATCACAGGCGAACTGCTCTTTGAGGGCACGAACATCTACGGCAACAGCGTGGACGCGGTCGAACTCCGGAAGAAGATCGGGATGGTCTTCCAGAAGCCAAATCCGTTTCCGATGTCGATCTACGACAACGTCGCTTACGGACCCCGCGTGCATGGTCTCAGGAACAGAGAGGAACTTGACCGGATCGTCGAAGAGAGTTTGAAGGCATCTGCGCTCTGGAACGAAGTTGGAGATATTCTGGATCGGTCTGCGATCGATTTAAGCGGCGGGCAGCAGCAGCGGCTCTGCATCGCCAGAACGCTTGCAGTGAAGCCAAAGGTCATACTGTTCGATGAGCCGTGCAGCGCGCTCGACCCGATCTCGACTGCGAAGATCGAGGATCTGATCAACACGCTAAAGCACGATTACACGATCGTTATAGTGACTCATAACATGCAGCAGGCTGCCCGCGTCTCTGATCACACTGCGTTCTTTTTGCTTGGCGAGCTCGTAGAGTTCGGGAAGACGAAGCAGATCTTTGAGCTTCCGGAGAAGAAAAGCACAGAGGATTACATAACCGGAAGGTTTGGGTGAATACGGGTGGGTGTGCGATCCGTGGCTTTTTAATTTATTCTGGGTGGACTTTGGTTATGGCGAAGAAGATTAACCACAGAGGACGCGGAGAGCACAGAGAGTTGCTGTACTCTCTGTGGTTTTCCAAAACCTGATTTCAGAAGATAACAAAAAGTCTCTGCGATCCTGCGCTTTCTGGTAGAATATACGGTTACCGGACAAAACATGATGATAAGCCAGTCAGACCTGTACTTGCGCCGGAGTGCCTGCCGCAAGCGTCTCCCTGTCGAGATATAGGCGCGTCCACCATACTGTGATAAGCGGCATGAGGATGCAGATATTGATCAACATGCTAACGAACTGCCAGATCACTGTCGTGACCGGATTCATGTAAAATACCTGCCCGATCATGCCGAGCGACATGAATATCGCAAACATCACGAGCCACATCAGGAAAACATCAAGTTTATGGCTCGAAAAGAACTTCCAGCCCTTCTCGATACCTTCGATCGGACCTTTGTTATCGATGACGAGTGCGTATGTGACCGGTGCAAGCCCGATCGAGAGGACGATCACGTATCCGATCCATAAAATAATTCCGATGGCAAAGGCAACCATAGCCCCTCCGCCGCTACCTGGCGCATCGAGCAGCAGGATGCCGGGCACCAGAAATACGATTCCGGCAAGAAATATTAGCGCGATCACGATATTGGCAAGAAACAGACTGACTGTGCTCCGCCTCCCGTACCAGAAGAGATCATTCATCCGTGTGGCGCCAGTCATAGTTGCATTCTTTGCCATACCGACCGCCCCAACCTCAAAGAACGTGCGGATCAGTGCGCTCCCGATCATAAGGATGATAAGTGCGACAATGAAGACTCCGGTGAACGGCACTGCCAACTGATAGACCTCGACCATCGCTCCGGCAGCCTCGAGCGAGGGTTCGCCCGGGGTCTGCGACACCTGCATGATCTCTGATATCCCGGATCCGATCGCCATGAACAGGTCGGTGCCGATGACCGCCACAAGTCCTGCAAGCACGAGCACGAAGAAGAGAAATCTGGTAAGGGTGTCAAGGACAAACGGAGCGCATAGAATCGGGTTTTGCTTCCAGGTGTATGCACCGTTTCTCAGTACCTCGCCTATCCGTTCCATTCCGCAACCTCAATCACGCGCAGGGGCACGCGCTTTAGTGCACGCCCGATCATCGATTTGGCGATCCGTGCCGCATGTTCCTCGCTTTCCGCATCAAAGACCTTCATCGAGAGTACCAGCCCAACGAGTCCGGTACCTGCGACCAGCACCGCTGCATCCGCCTCTTCGCCGCAGTTCGGGCACACGATCGATCCGACCTCAATGTCCACGAAGCTGAGTTTCGGGTGAAATCGCTTGCCCGTCTCCGAGATCGCAACACCGATAGCATCGTCTACAGTCTTTACGTCCCGCACCGTCCATGCCGCTTCCATCGTCACGCTGTAATTCATTGTTTCATCTCACAAAAAACGCCCAGCCGAATGCCTGCATCGATAAATGCATGTCCGTAACTGAAAGCGACCAGCGCATTGACCCGGTCGCCCCCATCGAGGAAATGGACGCCATCATTGTAATAGGACTCCGCCATTAATAAATAATCTTCTGCGACGGCGTGGAGGTGCGACGATCTATCAGGCACGATGCTCGCTGTTGAGAGCGCGTCGGCAAGCAGCCGTCTGTACCGGTCCGACTTTTCTGTGAGGTGGTCTTGTGGTTGGGTCATTATTGTGCTCGATATGGAATTCAGGGTTTTCTATCTCTTGCGCTCGTTTGTAATCTACCTTTGCAAGCCAGACCGAACATGGTCACCAGCATCCAAACCCACAAAAATAGATAAATCCTATTCTGCTTCACTCTGGAATTGTTTTGAATCCGAGCGCCTTGAAATCGCTATCGAAAGTGAATATCGTATCTATACCATAATCCTTCATCAAAACAGCACTTGTACAGTCAGTCATCGAAAATATCTGATCTGTGTACTTTCTAAACAGAAAAATAGCCCTGTTCTGGATATCATTGGTAACTCAGAGCATGGTTATGTATCGTGAATCTACGATCAAATCCAGCATCTGCAGAGCGTGATCATGCCTCTTTCTTCGATATAGTACATGAGTCACTGATTCATCCAGCACATAATTCGATGTATACAACTTATTGTATTTATATATCCCCCGCGCAATCGCACCGAATACCTCGATTGCCGCGTCATGGCATGCATCTTTCTTGTCCAGACGTGCTACAAATGCAGATGTATCGATGAACAGTTTCAATTGGTAGCCTCTCTGGAATAGGTGATCTCATCCACTGTTGCAGCATTTCCTCCGGATTCAATCACGTTAGAAAAATCGAAAAGTGGATCAGAAGTATCAAATGCTGCATGACGCATCTTCCATTCGTTGATCGCTTCGATTATCGCTGCTTTAATCGGTTTCCCCTCGGATTCAACGATAGCTCTGAACTCATTATATAGTTCCTGTGGAAGTTCTATCTGCACATTTTTGATAATTGTCATGCTACTTTTTTTGTGCTTAATGTACTATAATAGTTTTTGATGAGTCGCTTATTCATTCTCATGCACATGCACCTGAATCGGCGTGCCCGCCGCGGAGGCGGCTGCGAGCACCATGATCGCAAACATCCCGGAGCATGGAGCATGAGTCAGTCATAGTGCGATCACTCCTGTCGCCGCCTGCAGGATCATGAGAGCATCGAGGGATGTGACGCGGTTGTCGCCGCTGACATCGGCTGCGTCGTCGTGTGCGCCGGTGGCTGCGAGACGGAGCGCGATCGCGGCGTCCGCGGGGGTGATCTGGTTGTCGCCGTTGAGGTCGCCTTTCTGTGG
>DAOURL010000132.1 GCA_030625165.1 Methanosarcinales archaeon
TGCAGCACAACTTTTAAGAATGCCAGAACTAAAGTCACAGTCCGACACAATATCGGAGTTATCATAAATGGACGTTACAAGGATCACACTCGACGAGAACGAACTGCCAAAGCGGTGGTACAACATTGCAGCAGACCTGCCTACCCCACTCGATCCGCCGCTTAACCCGCAGACAAAGGAACCAATCACTCCGGATGATCTGTCTGCGATCTTCCCGATGTCGCTTATCAAACAGGAGATGAGCACAGATCGGTGGATCGATATCCCAGGCGAGGTTCGCGACATCTATGCGCTCTGGAGACCGACCCCGCTGTACCGGGCGATGCGGCTGGAGAAAGCACTGAAGACACCTGCCAGGATCTACTACAAATGGGAAGGTGTGAGCCCGCCCGGAAGCCATAAGCCAAACACGGCAGTTGCGCAGACGTATTACAACGCAAAAGCCGGAATCGAGCGGATCGCAACAGAAACAGGAGCCGGGCAGTGGGGATCTGCGCTCTCGTTCGCCACACGCCTCTTCGATCTCGAATGCACTGTGTACATGGTCAGGGTCAGTTACGATCAGAAACCATACCGCAGGGTAATGATGGAGACGTGGGGCGGGAAGGTGTTCCCGAGCCCGAGCAATAAGACCGAATGCGGAAGACGGTTCCTTGCAGCGACCCCTGATACCTCAGGCAGTCTTGGCATGGCGATATCAGAGGCAGTCGAGGATGCTGCGACGCATGATAATGCAAATTACGCGCTCGGGTCCGTTCTCAACCATGTGATGCTGCACCAGAGCGTGATCGGGCTTGAGATACAGAAGCAGTTCGAGATCGCGGAAGAGACTCCTGACGTCATGTTCGGGTGCGTGGGCGGCGGAAGCAACTTTGCAGGCGCGGTATTCCCGTACATCGGAGATACCTTGCAAGGGAAGGCGGACAGTCCAAGAATCGTGTCATGCGAACCCGCATCCTGCCCGACGCTCACGAAAGGCGTGTATGCGTATGATTTCGGAGATACCGGGAAGATGACACCACTTCTGAAGATGTACACGCTCGGACACGACTTTGTTCCGGCAGGCATCCATGCAGGAGGGCTCCGGTACCATGGCAACTCACCACTATTATCGAAACTGACGCATGAGGGCTATATGGATGCGGTTGCATGCAAACAGACTGATGTGTTTAAGTCAGCGCTCCTCTTTGCGAGAACCGAAGGGTTCATACTTGCGCCAGAGACTGCGCACTGCGTACACAGTGTTGTCGAGGAGGCGCTGCGGTGCAGGCAGACTGGCGAAGAGAAGGTGCTCTTCTTCTGCGGAAGCGGGCACGGAGACTTCGATCTTGTTGCGTATGACGACTATCTGAACGGGCGGATCGTGGATCCGGAAGAACCGACCGATGCTATAAAGCGGTCGATATCGAAATTACCAGAGGTGTAAGATATGGGAAAAACAGGAAGTATCCAATGGGTGAAGATCAAGGGCAGAAAGGGCAAGGTTCGGCTGGTAGAGCACAGCAATGTGACACACAAGCGACCCGGTCCGGCCCAGCGCTACTCATCTGCGGGTACGAAGAGAAGACGGATAAAGCGATCTGAAAAAGTGGTTGTAAGGTAAGTGCCTGTACGCGGGCATACGCAGGCACAGGCAGGGCGGCGGAACCCTTCTCCGGTTTTCCGGGTTCCCAAATTCCCGTGCCGTGAATGCATACGACTGCACAAATGTTCGCGGACACCCGCCCACCGAATCGGCAGCGCCATATATCCAGGGTAGCGGATATGCTGCATTGCAATCCCTTTCAGGGAAGTTTAAGATTGAAAGCCGCCCATTGGTAACATGATGAAGGTTTACGCAGTACTTGGCGATCCGATCAGCCACAGCATGTCCCCTACTATGCATAACGCGGCATTCGGGGCGCTCGGGATGCCGTGCATATACCACGCGTTCAGGGTGCGCCCCTCAGACCTTAAAGATGCGATATACGGGGCAAAAGCACTCGGGTTCGGTGGACTTAATCTGACCATCCCGCTCAAGGAAGAGGCGCTGAAATACATCGAACCTGATCCGATCGCAGCGCGGATCGGCGCTATAAACACGATCGACTTCGCTAACGGTATCACCGGGTACAACACCGATGGAATCGGCGCGATGCGTGCGCTTGAGGATGCTGGAGCCCCGGTCGCGGGAAGGAATGTCCTGATCATCGGTGCTGGTGGTGCGGCGCGGGCGATTGCGTTTCAGTTTGGATACAGCGGCGGAGCGATCGTCATTGCGAACCGGACAAAGGAACGTGCGGACCGACTTGCCAGTGATGTGAGTGCCGGGCTATCCGAACTCGGGAAAACCCCTTCGATCGAAAGCATCGGGCTTGGTGCGATACCAGAGAAGATCGCTGACGCAGACATCCTGATCAATGCCACATCGGTCGGGATGCATCCCGATGTCGATGCAACACCCGTGCCCGCAGGTCTCCTGCGCCCCGGACTTGCCGTGTTCGATATCGTGTACAACCCCCGTCGCACAAGACTGCTTCTGGAAGCGGAGCAAAAGGGCGCAACCGTCATCGATGGCGTGCGAATGCTCGTGCATCAGGGTGCAGAAGCGTTTTCGATATGGACCGGGCGAAAGCCGCCTGTTGATGTGATGGTTGAAGCGGTGGTTCGGGAACTGCGGTAAAAGTGTATGTGGAAAAAGGTCCCGGGCTTGGAGATGGTTTTGCGGCTGATTCAGAAATCATCTATGTCAAACGCAACAAACCCTTTGTCCCTTAAATTGTATAATCCTCGTTATACTAATTACGATTCTACAATCCAAGGATCCTGCACTGCTGCAAGTCGTTCAGGGCAAAACCAAAACACCGAAACTAAAGGCTTGCCAAAAAGTAACCTGTTAAAATTCGTGTCATTCGTCCGGGGCGCGTGAGTTCGTGACTGTGAGCGTAGCGAGCAGCGCCGAAGGCATAAAATCGGCATAAGGGATCATGAATTTCACGAATGGACGAATGGCATGAATTTATTCCATTTTAATATTCGTGAAATTCGTTTATTCGTGCCATTCGTGATCTCTAAGCACTTAATATCGCACCAGCACAATTCATCTACGAGACACTTGCAACGCGAATTACCAGAGAGCCTTTATTTTCAGTGAGCATAAGTTGTGGCTGCGCATACATCAGCCGTCGAAGGTCACGTCATACATCACAACCTGACAGCACCCCTAACATACTCGTCGATAGCCTTCGCCGCAACCTTTCCTGCACCCATAGCCGAGATAACGGTCGCAGAGCCTGTTACGATGTCGCCCCCTGCAAATACGCCGGGCTTTGATGTTGCTCCGGTCTCGTCCGCCACGATTGTTCCGTACCGCGCAGTCTCAAGATCGGGTGTTGTCATCGACACGAGTGGGTTTGGGGATGTGCCGATTGCGATTACCACGACATCGGCAGGGATGGTGTGCTCGGTATCAGGGACAGGAACAGGTCGGCACCGTCCTGACTCGTCTGGCTCGCAGAGTTCCATATTGATGCATTCCATACCTGTTACCCAGTTATTCTCATCGCCGAGAATCCGTATCGGGTTTGTTAGCAGACGAAAGATGATCCCTTCTTCTTTTGCGTTTAGAACCTCTTCTGCCCGCGCTGGCAGCTCATCCTCGCCGCGGCGGTAGACGATAGTCACTTCCCCCGCGCCAAGCCTGAGCGCACACCGTGCGGAGTCCATCGCCACATTGCCGCCGCCGACAACGATTGTCCGGCGCCCTTTCTTAACCGGCGTGTCGAATTCAGGAAAGAGGTACGCCTTCATCAGGTTCACGCGGGTCAGAAACTCGTTTGCAGAGTAGACGCCGTTTAAGTTCTCGCCATCGATTCCGAGAAACGAAGGAAGCCCTGCGCCTGTTCCCAGGAAGACGGCGTCGTACCGGGATAGCAGTTCATCCACCGTACCGATCTTCCCGATGACCGAGTTCATGCGCATATCAGCACCCAGCCGCCGTATGCAATCGACCTCCGCAGCAACGATCGATTTTGGCAGCCTGAACTCTGGAATCCCGTACACGAGGACGCCGCCGGCAGCGTGCAGCGACTCGAAGACCGTGACAGCATGTCCCATCTTCGCAAGCTCAGCCGCCGCGGTAAGCCCTGCAGGACCTGCTCCGACGACCGCAACGCGTCTGCCTGTGGACGCCGGGAGATCCGGGGCAGAAACTCCCCCCTTCATCTCGTAATCCGCCACGAACCGCTCAAGCCCGCCGATTGCGATCGGGTCTCCTTTTCCACTCTTCCCAAGCACACAGACCGCCTCGCACTGCGTCTCCTGCGGGCAGACGCGTCCACAGATGGCAGGCAGTGAGTTTGTGCTCTTTAGCGTGAGCGCCGCCGAATCGAAATCCTCTTCTGCGATCTGGCGTATGAAGCGCGGGATGTCCACGCCGACAGGGCAACCATTGATGCAGGGAGGTTTTTTACAGTCGAGGCAACGCTTTGCCTCTGCCACCGCCTCGTAATGGTTGTATCCGAGTGCAACCTCCTCGAAGTTTGACCTGCGCTCGGATGGTGGCTGTTTTGCCATTTCAGGTCTTTTTTCTGGTTTTGACTCAGTCTTCATATCATTGGCTCCGCCGCTGTTTCGTAGTCAAGCGCCTCCTTCTCCTCTGGCAGATACATGGCAAGCCTGCTCATTAGAAGCGTAAAGTCGACCTCGTGCGCATCGAACTCGGGCCCGTCCACGCACGCAAACTTCGTAACGCCGCCCACAAGCACCCGACATGCGCCGCACATACCGGTCCCGTCCACCATGATCGGGTTTAAGCTGACCACGGTCTTGACACCAAACGGCTTTGTGACGCCAGCGACCGCCCGCATCATCACAGGCGGACCGATCGCAATCACCCTGTCGACCTGCTCACCGCTCTCGATCACCTTCTGCACGATATCGGTAACAAACCCGTGATGTCCTTTCGTGCCGTCATCGGTTGTGACATAGAGTTCACTGCTTGCTTCCTCCATCCGTTCCTCCCAGAACAGGATGTCTGCACTCCGCGCACCGATTATCGAGATCACCCGGTTTCCTGCCGCCTTAAGCCCCCGTGCGATCGGAAAGATCGGCGCAATCCCAACGCCGCCGCCCACGCAGACAACGGTTCCGAACCTCTCACTCAATCGATGACGCGCGTCCGAGCGGTCCTGCGAGGTCAGCGATCGAATCGCCCGCATCAAGCGATGCAAGCTGGCGGGTCGTCTTTCCGATCTCCTGGAAGATTAGTGTGACCGTTCCGTCTGCCGCGTCGAAATCAGCGATTGTGAGCGGTATGCGCTCCCCACACTCATCGATTCGCAGTATCACGAACTGTCCGGGCATCGCTTTCTCTGCCACCCGCGGGGCAGCGACATCCAGCTGGTGGATCGTCGGGACGAGTTCTCGCTTTTTAATTATTGTAAATGGCATCTCGCATCATCTTCCTCTGTTACTCATTTGCATAATGACCGCGCCATGATCAAAAAGATGTTGGTCGTGGTGGCGAACATGGCTTCTTTGTACCCCCACAAACCGCACCGCTGAATGCGAAGCAAAGCCGTTGAGACATGGGTTGACAATACTCTTCGCGACTTTGCGACTTTGCGACTTTGCGTTAAACGGCACAATCGAATTTTCTAGTGATAGGGCAGGATACCCCCTCCTATAAGCTTTTTAACCATGGGAGGGGATATACCTATTGGTTATACAATGACAATTCTAAACTGCACGCTATTAAACTTTGCGCATGTGGGCATACTTTACTCAATCTTCGAGAACTACTCGAACGA
>DAOURL010000178.1 GCA_030625165.1 Methanosarcinales archaeon
ACATCGGTCCCATCTACATTCGCAAGGTACAACTTCTCCTTGCTGCCTGAGCCCCGTGAAACATAGACAATCTTCGTACCGTCCGGACTGATATCAGGGTCCCATTGCTTCTTTGGTTCATCTGGCATCAGTTCCCTTTTAGCAGTCCCATCTACATTCACAACGAAGATTTTCTCCTTTCCTTGATTGTTGGAGGCTACGAAGTAAATCTTTTCGCCATCCGGACTCCATACCGGGCTGAACTCCTTCTTTGGCTCATCTGGCATCACTATTCTTTCGTCGGTTCCATTAGCATTGGAGATGCATAATTTCTCCGTTCCCTGTACATAACTGACAAAAACGATTTGAGCGCCATCCGGGCTGAACGAACCGCCGAATGCAATACCACCTACCGCAACTTGTGTGCCGATTAGTATAATCAGCACTGCCATAATACCTTTTATCATTCTGATCACCTGTTTTTTTGTGTCTAATATGGGACTGCCATGATCCCCTCTATCTCGGCTGCTTCTGCTCTGGCAGCACAGGAAGCGGCATCGTGTTAATCAGCACCGGCGTTTCGATCTCCTTTGCCCGCTCGATCACGAGTTCCTTCCCTACTTCTGTCAGCGCAAAGAGCGGTATCGCGGTTCCGACCTGCGCCAGCGGCTTTACGAGATCGCGAACGTGCTTTGATGCGCAACCGGTCACGATATCGACCAGATCCAGGAGATCCTGCACCTCTGCCCGTGATAGTGCTGTGATATGCGCAGCGATGATGGTCGCCTTTATGCCGAGTTCGGACTCGATCCTCCTGACCAGAAGCGCGGTCGCAGGATCGATGACGGTGACCGCAATCCGCCGATATCCAAGTTCGACTGCACGGCAAACACCAACGGCAGGATCGATGCTCGCTACATCCGGATCGACGACGATTCCGCCGCGCTTTCCGATCCCGTCGATGATCTCCTGTATCGGCTCGGTCTCGACGAGCCCTGAGATCTGTGCACCCATGCCCTGAACGAGCCCCGGATTGTCGGTTATGACCGTGCCTGCGCCATCGCATGCTGTAACCGTTGTATCGATCAGCCCGGTGCGAAGCCCGGTCATCATCACCTCTGATGCGCCGAAGTTCACGAAGACGTCCACATCGAGGTTGCGCGCTTTCGTGAACATCCCGAGTTCCGCTATCCGAAACTCCATATTCGCTCGAACCGCATCCTCTGTGATCTCCTTGATGCCGTGAAGCTTGTCAAAGAGCGGGCACCACCTGATACGGGACTTGCCGACATCAACGACTTTCCCATCCGCAACCGTGACCCGCGATGTCCCGAGCATCTCCATTATATGTGGCATGGTTGGTGTGTTTGAGCTTCTGGGGTTGTAAACTCTTTCGGGCGCCGACGTTGTTCTGATGAAAACCATCCTGCTCAGAAGCATCGGATTGACATTACACGAAAGCTTATATGTTTTCTAACAATATTCGTTACCATGGAGACGGATACGATACAGGTGCCAGTTGCGATATTCGAAGAGATTCATGACGCACATGAGAAGATTGATCAGATTCTCGAAACAATAGAGGTGCTTATGGATGGGGCAACGCTAAAAAGACTAAAGAGAGGAGAGGAAGAACTAAAAACGGGAGATTATATAGATGCCACATCAGAGGGGGTTGAAGAGATATTGAGGTGAGCATGTACAGAGCGCGTTTTTTAAGAACTTTTTTGAGACGAGAAAGAAAGCTTGATGCAGATATGAAGGAACGGCTCATAAAAGCCGTTAAGGAAATTTTGAGCGACCCTTATTCAGGACTCAATCTAAAAGGGGATTTAAGGGAATACTGGAAGAAAAGAGTTGGAAAGTATCGGATGATATATAAGATAGATGAATCGGAAAAAATAGTGGTTTTCTTTGACGTTAATTTGAGAAAAATGTTTATAGTAGATTGAAAAGGAGATAAAACTTATTTTTATGGCATCTCTTAAAACTCACCCCCCTTCGCACTATCGCCACAACTGCCGCAATTCTGAAAAGTGTTTTTTAGATCGGCAGTGATACGTTTTGACCAACGCCATAGTAAGTTGGCGACAACGAATTCCAGATACCTTTAAATCAATGCGCATCACAGTGTGATGGCACGGGCTCGTAGATCAGTTGGAAGATCGTCGCCTTTGCAAGGCGAAGGCCCTGGGTTCGAGTCCCAGCGAGTCCATCATGAGCACAAAGACCACCTGGATCAAGGCAGACACTGGTAACTGGGATGCGCAGAAGCAGAGAATTACCACCAGTCTTGAGTCGGGTGTGGAATGCGTGCTTGTATCAGAAGGTCGTGTCGGGAAGGTGCGGGAACTTGGCGATATCATGGTGGCATCCCCGGTTGCAGAGGATGTCATGCCTGATATTGTGGTTGTCGGTATAAACGGGGAAGGGGATGGAACGCAGCCGCTTCCAACCGATTTAACCGGATCGATGGATATTATCACGGCAGAGAAGTTGGCTTCCGAAGGGAAGACGGTTGCCGGATACGTAGTCATCCGCGACAAGAAGTACGAACAGTTCGCGGTTGAACTCGGTCGGGTCTGTGATTACCTGATCGCCGTAGGGACTGACTGGAAGGTTATCCCGCTCGAAAACATGATCGCAGGACTCTTTGACGAAGATGTTGCGATCATAGCTGGTGTTCAGGACGCGGATGAGGCGAAACTCGCGATCGAGACGCTTGAGCATGGCGCGGACGGCGTTCTCATAGATACCGATGACCCGTCAGAGATCAAGCGCATCGCCCGAGTTGTGGAACGCTCAGGCATCCCGACGGTACCGCTTCAGGTTGCGCGGGTGACAGTGGTCGAACCCAGAGGTATGGGCGACCGGGTCTGCGTGGACACCTGCTCGCTGATGTCGGTCGGAGAGGGGATGCTTGTCGGATCGCAGTCGAATGGACTCTTCCTGATACAATCCGAGGCAGAAGACAGCCCGTATGTTGCGTCCCGCCCGTTCAGGGTCAATGCGGGTGCAGTACATGCTTATGCGAAGGTCGGCGAGAAGACGCAGTACCTATCAGAACTCTCTGCGGGTGATGGCGTGACCATCGTGAATGCGCGAGGCGAGCAGAGGGACGGGATCGTCGGAAGAGTCAAAATCGAGAAGCGACCTCTGACGCTTGTTAAGGCTGAAGTCGATGGGAACATGATAACAACGATCTTGCAGAATGCCGAGACGATAAAACTGGTCGGCGCGGATGGGCTTCCGATATCGATCGCAAACCTCAAGGTCGGTGACGAGGTGCTCGTCCATTTCGAGGATTCGGCGCGGCACTTCGGCATGAAGATCGACGAGACGATCATCGAGAAGTAGTGTGCCGTTTAGGGACTGTCACAAAATAAGCCAGGTCATGTTTCAAAGAAGATCTTCGTCCCATCAGGACTCCA
>DAOURL010000101.1 GCA_030625165.1 Methanosarcinales archaeon
CCCCCTCGCTCTACGACATTATCTGACCATATCCGAACGCCCGAGAGGATTGCGCCCTCAGAAACAACCGCCCTCGAACCGAGCACAGTCCCGGTCTCGAGCGAACAATTCTCGTGCACGTGACAATCATTGTCGATGATAGAACTGAAGATAAGCGATTCCCTGCCGATCCGGACGTTGTCATAGATATGCGAGGTCAGGATGTGCGCACCATCCTCAATCGTGCAACCCGACCCGATCGTTGTGTACGGACCGATCAGCACCCGATCCCCAATCGTTGTATTCTCGCCGATCACAACCGGACCAACGATCATGGACGATTCCGCGATATCAGAACCAGCCCCAATCATCACAGGATCCCGGATCCGTGGTGTGGGGATTCTTGCGCTGCCAGATATCTGATCGAGTTTCCATTTACATGCGTTCCGGTACATCTCGTGATTGCCGATGTCAGTCCATCTGCCCTGTACGAGAAAGCCATCGATCTCCTTTCCAGCGTCGAGCAGGGCAGGAAAGACGTTCTTTGCAAAATCGTACATCTCGCCGTCGGGAATCCAGTTCAGAATCTCGGGATCGCAGACATAGATCCCGGTATTTACGAGATTGCTGAATGCCTCACCGGGTTCTGGCTTTTCAAGGAACCTGTGGATCACACCATCCGCATCCATGTCGCATACCCCATACTCGAAAGGGTTGTCGATGCATATCAGCCCGATTGTGACGATAGCATCGTTTGTCTCGTGGAACCGGCATAGCTCACGAAGCTGCAGATCAAGGACGTGATCGCCGCCAACGACCATGAACGTGCCATCTTCGAGGTGCGATCTGGCGTTCTTGACCCCTCCTGCCGTCCCGAGCGCGGTTCGTTCGTACACAGAATCGATATCGATGCCCTCGATCTTCCGCACCTCTTCTTCGATCATCTCACCGAGATAACCGAGTGTCAGCACGGCATCTGTGAACCCCTCGGTCTTCAGATGCTCGATCAAGTGCACGATCGAGGGTTTGTTCAGAAGCGGTATCAGCGGCTTTGGTCGCTCAAGGGTCAGTGGACGGAGTCTAGTGCCCAGCCCACCGCATAAGATACAAGCTTTCATGGCTCCTATTCAGAATTTTGGTACGTCTCAACGAATTTCACGCTATCAAGTTCCATTGATCCGATGAGTTCGTGTGCGATCCTCGACTTCACGAGCAGCCAGTTCTGATTTAGCCTGAGATCGCTTGGCGGTTCGATCATAGCAACGTCATCGACAAGCTCCACATCGAAATCCATCCGGAAGTAGGATTGTAACAGGGATTTGATCTTGTCGAGGTCGTCATCGATCTTTTCTTCGATCACGTACTCAAAGATCAGGGTTTTGCCAGCCATAGGGCTGTTGAAATCGATCCGCACCCTTCGCCCAATGGTCATGACAACCATTCCCTCTTTCCCCTCGACGACCGCCCGCATCCCTTTCACAGGCGTCTCTGTAAATTTGGATGTGGGGTATGTCTTTACCAGTTCTGTTTTGTGTTCACCGTAGCCCTTTTCCGGTGGAATCTCAACCGTCCCGTGATAGCCGACTTCCTTTTCGACAATATCCTCATCCAGACCTTCCACGACATGCCCTTTGCCAACAATGATCACGAAAGAATCGTATCGGGTATTCTCATCGTATATGTCCTGTTCCTTTGCGACTTCCTCGTCGGTGGTGTCAAATACCATGCCGTCTTCCAACCGCCCGGTATAATTTATCCGTATAAAATCTCCATTCTCTATAGTCAATTATATCATCTCACGTATTTATGTTTCACCTGACAAGCCCGTATTTCCGGACGTTCTCGTCAGCAATCGCCTGAATCTTCACAATCTCATCTCTTCCGCTCTCATCTTTGAACAGATGCGCAAACCGCTTCTGCATCCGGAGGTACTCCTCGACAGGCTTTTGTTTGATCTTATGCACCTTCCCGAGTTCTCCGTCCACGATCTCAAAGATCGGGTACAGCGCGGTCTCTACTGCGAGCCGTACTACCTCGACGCCCAGTGAACTGTCGAAGTACCAGCCAGTGCAACAGGACGCGTGGATCTGGACATAAGCCGGACCCTCGGTCTCGGTAGCGGTTTTTATCTTGCGGATCACGTCTTTTGGGTACGCTATTGTTGCGGTCGCCACATAAGGCGAGCCATGCGCCACAAGGATCGCGGGCATATCCTTCTTCGGGAAGGGATTGCCGTAAGAAACCGTTCCGGCAGGTGATGTCGTGGTCGATGCATCAAAAGGCGTCGATGCACTGCGCTGAATGCCTGTGTTCATGTATGCCTCGTTGTCGTAGCACACATACGTTATGTTGTGCCCGCGCTCGAATGCGCCTGATATGCTGCGGATGCCTATATCGAAGGTAGAGCCATCGCCTGCGATGACGAGCACCTTCGTGTGGGTGTTGCCGCGGGCAGCGAGTGCGGTCTCGATCCCTGACGCGACTGCGGCAGGGTTTTCGAAGAGCGAGTGGATGTACGGGACCCGCCATGCCGATTCAGGGTAAGGGGTTGTGAATACCTCAAGGCAGCCGGTAGGACCACACACGATGCAGTCGCTGCCAGCGCCTTCAAGAACAAACTTCGCTGCAAGCGATGCCCCGCACCCTGCACAGCCGCGATGTCCCGGTGCCAGTAGACTCTCTGTAATCATTCTTGATACTCTCCTATCCCCAGTACACCGTGATATTCTCGGAACGATAGGTGGTCGTGCGGTTTGGACTTGAGATGGTCGTTTGCGCATAGATTGTTGCCTCCCTGCCAGAGAAATATCCTTTATCCGGCCAGAGACTGATAAACGTTGCTTCCCATTTACCATCCGCGTCCGGATACCAGTCACCGCTCACGAGACGACCTCCTTCCCTCTCGGTATAGACATGGATCTTCACTTCCATGCCGGGCTCGCCACCCTGCCCGCTCACCTTCGTGACGCGAGGAACAGTAGCATCATCTGCCGGATTTGTGATCTCAAGCTTATATGGTGGGGTCGGTGCCGGTGTAGCCGATGTGGTGGGTCGTGGTGCCGGTGTAGCCGTCTCTACCGGTGTCGGTGTTACCCGTGGAACCGGTATATCCGGATCGAGTGGGTTTTCATCCTTTGAATCCCAGTAACCATCGCCATCGGTATCCGCATTGTTCGGATCGGTTCCGGCAACCAGTTCCCGTTCATCGTCCCATCCATCGCCGTCGCTGTCGACAACCTTCTCATCCTGCCAGATGCATCCTGATGATAGTAGCAGTGACGCGACTGCCACGATTAGCACAATATCTTTTAATCTCATGATTACCTCCAATTGTTGGGTAGCCATTTATCTATGTTTCGGTGATATAAGGACTTTCGCTGGAGATAACCATGACCACACAAACAATGGTAGAGAAGATCCTGTCCGCAAAGGCTGGAAAAGACGTTCTGCCGAATGATATGATCGTCGTGCCTGTGGATCTTGCATTCGCGCACGATGGCACGCTTCCGCTTGCGATCCAGTTGATGGAGGACGAACTTGCGACAAGAACCGTCCACGATCCCGAAAAAGTGATCGCGGTCTGCGACCATGCGTCACCGTCCCCGAGTGAGCAAGTCTCAAACGTCCAGATCATGATGCGGAGATTCGCGCAGGAGAATGGGATTAAGTTCTACGAGAACGGCGACGGCGTATGCCACCAGATCGTGCTCGAACGGCACGCAGCCCCGTACAAGATAATCATCGGCGCTGATAGCCACACATGCACGCATGGCGCGCTCGGCGCGTTTGCGACAGGCATGGGATCGACTGACATGGCAGCGATCATGGCGTACGGGAAGGCGTGGCTGAAGGTGCCAACGAGTTACAGGATCGAGGTCGAGGGGGACCTTGGTGCGCATGTCTATTCGAAGGATGTTTTCCTGTATCTCTGCGGCAGGATCACCGCGGATGGCGCAACGTACATGTCGATGGAGTTTCTCGGGGACTGCGTGGACGCTATGAGTGTGGAGTCAAGGGCTGTTATGAGCAACATGGCGATCGAAGCAGGCGGGAAATGCGGACTCTGCGCTGCTGACGAGAAGACACGCGAGTTTCTTGCGCGTTACGGAAGATCTGATGAGTACGCGCCGCTCACCCCTGATCCAGAGGCGGATTACGCATCCGAGATCGTGATTGCCGCTGATGACATCGAGCCGCAGATCGCTGCTCCGCATCGCGTCGACAACGTAGCCCCGGTGAGCAAGTACGCTGGAGTGCCGCTTGATCAGGTCTGCATAGGATCGTGTACCAACGGGAGGATCGAGGACCTGCGGATTGCCGCACGCGTGCTTGCGGGCAGGAAAGCGGCTGAGGGCACCAGACTGGTCGTGTATCCTGCGAGCAGGAGCGTGCTATTGCAGGCGATCTCAGAGGGTGTGATCGCAACACTCGTCGAAGCTGGTGCTGCCGTATGCGCGCCCGGATGCGGATTTTGTATCGGACGGACGGTTGCGCTCGGAGACGAGGAGAAGGTGCTATCCACGCAGAACAGGAACTTCCTCGGGAGGATGGGGAATAATAATTCGGAGATCTACCTATCGTCGGTCGAGACTGCCGCGGTGAGTGCGATTGCCGGGGAGATCGCAGATCCGCGGGAGGGGTAGCCTATTGCGAGAGGGGGTTATGTGAATAAAGATTGGTTGAAATTATCAGAGAATTCTTTTGAGTTCTGGGATAATGGAGAGGACGCTTATTATGACGATCTATGAGCAAGGGGCTATTGTATCGGTTCCATTTCCTTTCATGGACCTAACCACCACTTAACAGATAATCTCCAACACAAGACTATAATCATGCACAAGACCGGCAGCAACCCACAAAGCAAACGCGCAAGAGAGCGTTTCCAGCTAAAAGAGAGCATCGTAACCATCAGTTCAGAGGAACAGTACATCCCGGTCGCAAAGCGTGCGATCGAATCATGCAGACGCGATCTGGAACGATTCATCCGGAGATGCCCGTTCTTCGCATCCACCCTCGACGAATTCCACTGCCCGGAAAATGCTCCTGAGATCGCGGTGCGGATGGCGGATGCAGGCAGTGCGGTCGGCATCGGACCGATGAGCGCTGTTGCAGGCACGATTGCGGCAATCGCAGTGGAAGCAATGGTGGATGCCGGTGCTACTTATGCGATTCTGGATAACGGCGGCGATATCGCTCTCGTCAACGATGAGACTGTCATCGTCGGGATATACTCCGGAAGAACGGATGATGTCAGCATCGGGCTTGAGATAGAGCCGCGTGAGTCCATTCTTGGAATATGCACATCATCAGGGAGGATCGGACATTCGATCAGTTTCGGAAACGCGGATGCTGCAACGATCCTCTCGGGCGACGTGTCTCTTGCGGATGCGGCAGCCACTGCTGTTGGGAATGCGGCAATCGATATTGCATCGATAAAAGATGCATTCTCGATTCTAAACGGAGTTAAGCCGATCACAGGGGGTTTAATCCTCCTTGATGGGAACATTGGGATTTACGGACGTGTTCCGGTCGTGGAGGCACCGCAGAGGGTTGAGTACATCACAGGGGCATTGGGGTGAATTCGGATATATTTCGGAGACACTATCTGAAAATCAGGGTGTTTTCACTGGATCAGAAAGTCTCGCCGTAACTACTCAGGTACCTAAACCACTATCGGTGGACTTCACTATGCAGGAACTGCCCAGGACATGGGCATAATAGAATCCCAGAAGGATTCTATCGATGCCATGCCCGAAAGGCAGGCATTACTGTAACCGAACACGGAATATAACCGCAGAGTACGCAGAGGGGCGCGGAGGGGAAGTAAATGGTTAAACGCTCTGCGTTCCTCTGTGCCCTCCGCGGTTATTTTTCTTGCCAGAAAGTACAGGATCACAATCGGGAGACTAATCAACATGCCTGAGTAGTTACGTCTTGCCGAAACCTCCGAAACCTCCGAAACTATTATCACCCAATCGCTCGAATTGCATGTAAAACATAAGGTGATCCTAAAATGGTAGATATCATAGAAGCACTGGTTTCCGGCGGAAAAGCGACTGCAGGACCGCCACTTGGTCCATCGCTCGGACCGCTTGGCATCAACATCAAGCAGGTCGTAGATGACATCAATGAGGCGACAAAGGAATTCGATGGCATGCAGGTGCCTGTCAAGGTGATCGTTGACGCCAACAAGAGCGTGACACTCGAGGTCGGGATACCCCCGACTTCAGCACTGATCCTAAAGGAAATCGGGATCGAGAAAGGGTCTTCAGAGAATGAGGTTGTTGGAGATCTGACCATTGAGCAGGTGCTGCGGGTCGCACGCATGAAAAAGGACAGTATTCTTTCATACACGCCGAAGACCGCAGCAAAGGAGATCATCGGTACCTGCGTGCCGATGGGCGTGACCGTAGAAGGGATGACACCAGGGGCTGCGCAGCAGGCGATAGGTAGCGGCGAGATCGAGATACCTGATGAGTGGTGACGACAAAACGATTCCGGATATCGCACGCGCTATCCTCGATGAGGGGCTGATCTGCGATCACTGTCTTGGAAGGCAGTTTGCAAAACTGTCAACCGGTCTTACAAACAGAGAGCGGGGGGCTGCGATCCGGCTGGTGCTTGCGATGACCGCGGACATGGCGGGAACGGGTGACGATGACGAACCGATGCACCCCGACCTTCGGATTCCGGAGCGGTGCTGGGTCTGTAACGGCATCTTCGAGGAACTCGATCTATGGGCATCGAGAGCGATAGACGCTATAGGCGGGCGCGAGTACGAGACGTTTCTCGTCGGTACCCGGCTTAGCGGGCTCTTGTCCGAAAATGAGGAGCTTCTGTGGGAGGCGGTTGGAACCGATCATGCTGAGCCGCTTAAATCAGAGATTAACCGTGAGGTCGGCAAACTGATAGCAAGTGCTGCAGGGAAGGAAGTTAATTTCACAGAACCTGACATCGTCTGCCTGCTCGAGATTGCCGAGGGCACAGTTCAGCTACAGATCAGGTCAGAATACATCTGCGGGAGGTATCAGAAACTGGTGCGCGGCATCCCGCAGACCAGATGGCACTGCAGGGAGTGCAGGGGCGCGGGATGCGAGCGGTGCGGTTTTACAGGCAAGATGTATCAGGAGTCTGTGGATGAACTGATATCGGCCAGAGTCGTCGAGGCGATGGATGCCGCGGACACCACGTTTCATGGCGCAGGCAGAGAGGATATCGATGCGCTCATGCTCGGGGACGGAAGACCTTTCGTTCTCGAGGTAAACGAACCCGGAAAGCGGAAGACCGATCTCGAGCGGCTCGAGCAGGAGATTAACGTTTACTGCGAAGGAAAGGTCGCCGTCTCTGGTCTACGTTTTGTCGATCACCAGACGGTCAGGAATCTCAAAGGCGCGCGGCACGACAAGGTGTATCTTGCAACGATCTCGTGCGCGAGAGTCGATCGTGACACACTGGTCTTAGGACTGGACGAGATAACCGGCATGATCCGGCAGCGGACTCCGACCCGGGTCACCCACCGGAGGGCTGATCTGGTGCGGAAGCGAACGGTGCGCTCTGCCCTGCTCGAATCGTTCTCAGGAGACTCCGCGGTTGTCAGAATCGAGTGCGAAGCAGGACTATATGTGAAGGAACTGATATCGGGGGACTCTGGCAGGACGGTGCCGAGTTTAGCAGGAGTGGTCGGGGCAGATGTCGTGGTCACAGAACTGGATGTGGTCGAGGTTATGGATGCGCGAGACGTGATCGGCGAGTGACCTATTTAAGCGCAAAAGATGGGTTAAGTGGTGTGTTTTTAGCCCATGTAATTTTAACCGCGCGGTATTGAGTGTGTGGATATAATTGGCTTTCTGGTAATTCGCGAGTGCATGCACTTTTCCACTCTTCTGGAGGATCGGGTTATGGTAATGCGGTGTCGACATTCTCAAGATCGAGCATCGACGCCTTCGGCGTTAAGGAAGATTAAACGTAACTACTCAGGTACCTAAAACCACTATCGGGGGACTTCACTATGCAGGAACTACCGGGACATGGGGGATACTATAACCAAACCGGGAATTTAACCGCAAAGTGCGCAGAGGGACGCGGAGGGGAAATAAACGGTTAAA
>DAOURL010000094.1 GCA_030625165.1 Methanosarcinales archaeon
GGATGGCGCGAATCTGCGAAGACCATGTTGTTCTGGACATGTTTTCCGGAATAGGCTACTTCTCGATCCAGATTGCGGTCCATTCACGCCCGAAAAAGGTTATCGCGATCGAACTCAACCCGACCGCATACCACTATCTCACAGAGAACATCAGGATCAACCGGGTGGAGGATCTCGTCTTCCCGATGCATGGGGATTGTGCGGTAAAAGCTCCGGAGAATATCACAGACCGGGTGATCATGGGCTATCTCGATTCATCGCGTGAGCAGCTCGTGAAGGGGTTACTTGCAGTGAGATCAGGGGGGATACTGCATTATCACGAGGCGACGCCGACAGCGCTTGCGTACCAGCGCCCGATCCAGCGGATCAAGGATGCGGCGCAGGCGTGTGGGCGCATGCGCGGGCGCAGCGTAGAGATGATCGGCTGCCGCACCATCAAGAAGTATGCGCCCGGGGTTGTGCATGTGGTGGTGGACGTGAGGGTTACGTAGTACTGGGGATGCCGCACCATCAGGGGTTGAGAGCCTCCGCTGCCAAGTGATTTTATGCAGAATGCATTACAGTTTTTGTGTTGCCCATGCATAATGATTTTATCACGAATGACACGAATAAACGAATGACACGAATCGAGTAAATCGGCGGAAAACACTCGGATTTTTAGATAGTGCCATCGAAAGGTTGTTATTAATCGGCACGTAAAACCAGAAGCCATGAGACAAGCCAGATGCCTGTTCGCAATCGCCGCTGTGTTGCTGATACTTGCATCTGCCGGATGCATCACCAATCAGAGCACGGGTGGAACCGTCCACCCGCTATCAGCAACACCCGCACAGGTACAGCATCCGAACGCAATAGAGATCGCACCAACCGAGATTCTCGGCATGAACCGGGTCGTGGTGTCGACCGGTGCGGATGCGCTGCAGCGGGTAAGAAAGTCGCACATCGGCAGCATCGAGAACATAGATGATCTTGCGATCATACATTACTACGGAGAGCATGAGGGGTTTCTGACTCTCTGGACGACGCTATACCAGAACGAGACGCTTGCAAGCTACGAAACCGAAAAGATGGTTATAGGCATCCGTAAATTTGGCGGCGACTGGGCATCCACGCTCGAAGAGACCACGATCGATGGGAAGACCGTGTACCGGATTGCACCGAACGATCTGCCCCAGTACTTCTGGGCAGATGGGGCATGGGTCTTCTATATCACACCGCATAACCTGACACCGGAGGAGGTCACCCAGATCATCCGGGCGATCCCATGAGCGAGTCTGAAGATAGCTTCGACAAACGCTTGTGCAGATCTTAAACACGAATGGAACGAATGACACGAATATGGCAGCGATTTCCCATACATTCGTGAGATTCGTTTATTCGTGACTGTGAGCATGCAAGCGGAGCCGTTGGCATAAAATCACTGCGCATGGGCAACACCACCCTCTAAAACGATGTCCTGAAATGTTAGAATTCCAAATTGCGCTTACGGAGTGGTATAGATACGGCACTCCCTGTACGACACTGTCTAAAAGCCCAGTGCACATAAAAAATAAAAAAAAAGCAGGGCGATTACTCAATTGCTATCGATTCGCCCAGCGTCACGTTCCCACCCTCGGTTACCTGCCACGTGCAGTATTCTCCGAAGACATCGCCGACGCTATCAAAGGTGATCTCTCCGGATGCGCCCTGATAGTTGATCTCTGTTCCGTTCCGGATCAGCGATAGTGCCGTTCTGATATCAGAGACCTCAACACCTGGTGCGTTTGCCACATCAGGTATTGCGTCCCGTATCGCGGTCCCGTCTGCACTCCCGGCTTTCTCGATTGCGAGCGCGATGATCGCAGCAGCATCATAAGTGTTCGAACTGAATGTGGCTGGTTCTCTGCCATATTCTGCCTCGTAAGCCGCTGCAAACACTTCATAAGCAGGACCGGTGGCTCGCGGGTCTGGTGTTGTGCCTGTGAAGTTAGCCACGATGTAGTTGCCCTCGACATCCTTCCCGACCTTTAGAGCCAGTTCATCGGTACGCATGCCCTCCGAAAGCAGCCAGTCGATCTCATCCATGACACCCTTCTCGTAAGCGGCTTTGAGGATTATGCTTCCGGTGTCAGGATAACCGACAAGGATGATGACATCCGGATTATTCGCAGATACCTTATCAACCTCGGAATCGAACGTTACTCCGTTTGGATCGTATTTGACACGATCGATAACAGTTCCACCGAGTTTTTCGAACTCTTCCTTAAAGACTTCCTCAAATCCCACTCCATACGGGTTGTTGAGGACGAGCGTGCTTACATTGGCGTATCCGCTCTCGTTCGCAAGTTTCGCCATCGCTTTTCCCTGCAGAGCGTCCGATGGAACGGTTCTGTAGTAGAACCCATCATCAGGATACGTCGTAAAGTCCGGAGCGGTGTTCGAGGGAGATATCTGGACGATCTGATTGTTCACTGCTATATCGATAACAGCCAGACTCACACCACTTCCCGCAGCACCGATAACGGCATGAACCTTGTCGAGGGTTACCAGTTGGTTCATCGCACCGACTGCAGCGACCCCGGTGGTCTGGGAGTCTGTGGTGACAAGCTTGATATCGCTGCCGAGAACGCCTCCATTCTCGTTAACCTCCTTCACCGCAATCCGCGCCCCGTCCTCCATCGGTCCGCCGTACGCAGCAAGGTCACCTGTGAGCGGTAGCAATGTACCGATCTTGACCGCAGGCGCAGGCGCCGGTTCCACACCTTCCTTATCTGATGGGGTCACGCAACCCGATGCCAGAACAAGAGCAAGAACCGCAAAAACGGTTATATATTTCATTATTCCCAAAATTATTCCTCCTTTTTATTTATTATTATAATTCCTTCCACCGTCTGTAATGTTGTATCTAGTCCGGGTATAGCGTCACTCACCTCCTGCACTGTTTGGTAGAGCCATTCACCCAATGATATATAAATATTCTGGGTGCAAGTGGTTGTAAAGTTATTCTGATGCTTCGGATTTCGGAGGTCTGGAAAATACATGCGTTTTGGCGTAACACCGCGTAACCTGACAGCCCCCCACGCCAACCATTATATACATCCAGCTCCATCATTATAACCGGATGCAACTGGTTATCAATGGCCTAGTCATCGGCAGCATCATCGCCATCACCGCTATCGGTTTATCGATGATCTACAAGACCCTGAACTTCGTGAACTTTGCACATGGCGATTTCGTGGCGTTTGCGGCATACATCGCGCTATTTGCAAACGCGTCGTTTGGTATGAATCTCGCATCTGCTTTTCTGATCGCGATACTTGCGACCATCGTGCTCGGAGTTCTCGTGGAGAAGGTGGTTTGGCGTCCGATGAGGCGGAAAAACGCCTCCCGGACGACGCTTATCATCATATCGATCGGGCTTGCACTGGTGCTGCGAAACACCCTCATATTCATCTGGGGCGGCAGCACAAGAAATTATGATATCCCTGTGCGGCGCGGATTTGAGTTTTTCGGAGCTACCATCACCCTAAATCAGGTTCTGGTAATAATTGCGGCGTTTATACTGGTATTTGCCCTGCACTGTCTCCTATCGAGGACGAAGATCGGGAAATCGATGCGTGCGCTCTCTGACAACATCGATCTCGCCCGCATATCAGGCATCGATGTGGATCGGGTGATCCTCTGGACATGGGTGATCGGGGTCGGGCTTGCTGCAGCAGGCGGTGTGCTGTACGGGCTCGTCACAGCGATCAGACCGGATATGGGCTGGTATCTCTTGCTCCCGATGTTTGCAGCAGTGATCCTCGGTGGAATCGGGAATCCGTATGGCACGATAGCAGGCGGGATCATTATCGGACTGTCTCAGGAACTGAGCACCGCAATCATCCCGACAGAGTATAAGTTTGCGGTCAGTTTCGTTGTGATGACGCTGGTGCTACTTCTAAAGCCCGAAGGAATCTTTGGGGGTGCGAAATGATCGAATACGTAGATACGCTACTCCCGTACATCACAACGATCCTTCTGATCTCGTCGATCTATGCGATCTTTTCGCTGGGGCTGAATCTTGAGTGGGGGTTTACCGGGCTTATAAACTTCGGACACGTCGCATTCCTTGCAATCGGGGCATATACTACCGTGATGTTTAATATGAGCGGATTCCCACTCTTTTTATCAGTCATTGCAGGGATTGTCCTATCCGGATTCTTCGGACTCCTGCTCGGAATCCCGACCCTCAGATTGCGGGAGGACTATCTTGCAATCGTCACGATCGGCTTTTCCGAGGTGTTGAGATTCATTCTTTTAAACGAACAGTGGCTCACACGGGGTCCGTTCGGGATTCACGGATTTGAGCGCCCACTTCAGGATGTGATCCCGTACCAGCATTACAATACTTTTCTGTTAATAGTGTATCTTGTGATACTGGCTATCATCTATCTCTCCCTTGAAAGACTGGTACGATCGCCATGGGGCAGGGTACTAAAATCGATTCGTGAGGACGAGGCGGTTCCATCTGCACTCGGGAAGAACGTCTTCTGGTACCGGCTCCAGTCGCTGATGATCGGGTCTGCGATAGCAGGGCTTGCAGGCGCAATGCTTGCGTTCTACATAATGTACATCGAGCCGAATACGTTCAAGCCGATCGAGACGTTCCATGCGTGGATCATCATAATCCTTGGCGGAACAGCGAGCAACAAAGGCACGATCGTCGGCGCACTCGTCTTCTATACTTTCTTAAGCGTAACACAGTTTACCAACAGGTTCCTCCCGTTCACAGCGCACCAGATGGGCGCGTTCCGGATGATCGTGATCGGGCTATTGTTGATGCTTCTCATGATGTACAAACCAGAAGGGATATTTGGAAAGAAGGAGGAACTTGCGCTGTCTGACTGATCAGGCATCAGAGATCAGGGATGGGGGGCCGGATGAAGATGGATATACTCTCTGTGAAGAATCTCAAAAAGCATTTTGGCGGCGTGAAAGCGGTTGATGGGTGCTCGATTGCCATCGAGACCGGGACGGTCGTGGGATTGATCGGTCCGAACGGCGCAGGAAAGACCACGGTGTTCAATCTGATCAGTGGTTTTGAAAGGGGCGTCGGTGAAATCGTGTTTAAAGGGATACGGACCGATAATCTCTCGCCGTTTAAGATTGCACGGTGCGGCATGGTCAGGACGTTTCAGATACCGCGGGCGCTGACGAAGATGACGGTCTCTGAAAACCTGATGCTCGCACCAAAGAGCCAGGCAGGAGAGCGGATATGGGATGTCTGGCTTCGCCCGAAGCGGGTGCGCGAACAGGAGAGGCAGATACGAGAGAAATCCAGGGATATCCTTGAATTTTTTGAGATCTCGCATCTTGAGGATGAGTATGCTGGCGCTCTCTCTGGCGGGCAGAAGAAGTTACTCGAGATGGCGCGTGCGATGATGATCGATCCGTCGATGATGCTGCTTGATGAGCCGTTTGCAGGCGTGAACCCGACGCTTGCACGGAAGATCTCCAGGTATATCTGTGAACTGTGTGAGGGCGGCATGACATTCCTTGTGATCGAACACGACATCCCTGCGATCACAAAGATCAGCGACAGGATCGTGGTCATGAATGAAGGGAAGGTCATGGCAGAAGGCGAGCCAGAAGAGATAAAACGAAGGCGGGATGTGCTGAACGTGTATATAGGCGGCGAGGGGTGAGGATGAAGATGAAGGCGAGGATTCTTGAGGTGAGCGATCTCGTGTCCGGTTACACCGATCTTGATATCCTCCACGGCATATCGATGCATATCGAGTCCGGCGAGATCGTATCCATCATCGGTCCGAACGGATCAGGCAAATCCACGCTCATGAAGACGATATTCGGGCTTCTTCGTCCGAGAGGTGGGACGATCGTCTTCAAAGACCGTGATATAACCGGAGTCAAGCCGGATAGGGTCGTCAGATTCGGAATGTCCTATGTTCCGCAGGAGAAGGAGTTCTTCCCGTCTCTTACGGTCCTTGAAAATCTTGAGATGGGCGCGTTCATACGCGATGACGACATCTCCGAGAGTCTGGAGCGGGTATATGCGATATTTCCAGCATTAAAGGAGAAGGGGCAGATCAGGGCTGGCTCCTTAAGCGGCGGAGAGCAGCGGATGGTCGGAATCGGGCGTGCGCTCATGCTCTCACCTGACCTGCTGCTCCTTGACGAGCCGTCTGCAGGGCTTGCTCCGGTGATGCGGGATATGGTCTTTGAGAAGATCGCTGAGGTGAACCGCGCTGGCACCTCGATCCTGATCGTTGAGCAGAACGCGAGGAGGTCGCTTGGGATATCTGACCGCGGGTATGTGCTTGAGATGGGGAGGAACCGGTTCGAGGGGCGCGGGCTGGAACTACTCGAGAACGAGGACGTGCTCCGGCTGTATCTGGGCGGGTGTGGCAGCAGCCCCGGGACTGTCGCAAAATAATCAGGGTCAGATCGAACATCCTTAAACTATAGGCACAATATCGAATAACATCCGTGTAATTCGCATGATTCATTTCATTCGTGTTTTATTGGCGGGGATTTCTGTAAAAATGGATTAAATGTAATGGTCAGTTGGATGCACAACACCGCGACTGACATAAATGGCATCGGTAGGAAATACAACCACAGAGGGCACAGAGGGACGCAGAGGATCGATTTAAAAACTCTGTGCTCTCCGTGTCCTCTGTGGTTAAATCTGGTGGATTTTACCGCTTGTGTGGGGTCGATTTGAACATAACAAAAAATGGATTAAATCACGAATTTCACAAATCCGAATACTTCGTTACGACTCCTGGATATTCAACCGCTCGCTATTAGTGTCGATGATGTGGTTGATGAGATCCGGACTCAATCGGGAGTTCCTGCCGACTTTTCTAACGATCTCGTCCCTGCGAAGTCCGTTCTTCTGGTGGTCGAGTATCTCTGATATGACGGCATCGCTCACTGTGTGATACTGGTCGATATCCTTGCGATGCCCGCGCAGATCGCCCGCGAGCAGTTTGATGTTGTTTGCGGACAGAAACATCGTTGCTGACTTTGACATCGTTTTCTTGTATGAACTCGGGATGTGCACCACCAAAAGATCCGGACATGCCTTTATCAGCGCAACCACGTCCGTGTTCGACGGTCTGAACGTGAGATGCACTAGCTCTTCTGCTGGATCCACTTTGTCAATCTCTTCTTTCGAACTGATTATCCGCAATCTCATGAATACATACCAACTATGGCAGACTCCTTAAAAATGCTTTTGATGATTCGACCGCCACCTATTTTACATACCATGCCAATGACTGGATGATGGATCGATGCGTAATCTGCAAGGGGAAGGGGCTATGTGGACGCCCGCGCTGCCCGATTCTGGAGCGATTCAAGGCAGTCGAGACAATCCCCATCTCAGACAATCTCTTCGGAGCGTCGCCGCCATCTGTTTTTGTCGGGCGCAAAGGCTATCCCGACATCTTCGCAGGACCCCTGGTACCTCCGAATGTGGGAGATAGCGAGGCGCGGCAGTATGACGATCCGAAAGAACTTCTGAAGATAGGTATCGACGAAGTCATCGGATTGCGGTCGAGATTGGTGCGTTCATACTCCCGGATGGATGTGAGGGATGCGAAAGCGCCCAAAAACCCTTTTTTGCTGACATCACAAGAACTGGCGATGGCTGAGATGCCGGTGGATACTGAGGTATGGTTCACGAAACCGGTGGACGTGAATGTGGCATTCGATGGTACGCTGATGCCGATGGGTCCTGCAGGCGAGATTAAGAGTATCACGCTTGCAGAGAACCCAAAAGTCCCGGGAAAGGTCGATTATCTGGTGTCTGACACCGACGTACTTGCTGCGGACTCAATACGTGAACTGCACCGGCATGACATCTCGCAGCACCACATCACGCGCATCTTCTCGATCGGACTCCTGGGAAGAGAGCGGCGGCTCGTTCCGACACGGTGGTCGATCACCGCGATCGATGACATGGTCGGAAAGATGCTGCTCGATGATATACGGGATTATCCGGAGATACGCGACATCGTTCTATTCACTTCCGAGAAATTCGGCAACCATTTCGAGATCCTGCTGATCCCCAGATGTTTTTCGTTCGAGTTAATCGAGATATGGCATCCGAATTCGGTATGGTCCGAGAAACTGTGGATCGGAAGCGACCGGGAAGGACATGGTGGGAAGAAGGGTTATTCATCGCTTGCCGGGGGATACTATGCAGCAAGAACCGCTGCTGTCGAGTATCTCCATGCAATTAGGCGGCAGGCGTCGGTGTTCATCGTGCGGGAGATTCTTCCAGATTACTGGGCGCCGCTCGGGGTCTGGGTGATCAGGGAGGCGGTTCGTGATGCACTTACCGGTGGCGGGATGAGGTTTGATGGCATTGGTGGTGCACTTCAGGAGATGCAGACGCGCATCCGGACGCCTCATGACAAATGGCGGGGTGAGATGCAGTTACTTGATGAATGCAGGTTTCAGAGGACGCTTATGGAGTTTCTGTGA
>DAOURL010000048.1 GCA_030625165.1 Methanosarcinales archaeon
CCCGGATGTGGCATTCGTACGCGCCAGAAACAATATTACAGTTACCATAAACGGCACTGCCGAGGGGTTCAATGTCTCGCTTACGGAAAACGGCACCGCGGTTGCGAATGCTACAAATATCACCTGCTATGGGCAGACGAGCGTGAATCTCACGTACAAGCCGATGAGTCTTGGGAATCACACCGTAACAGCGGTCATCGATTCGGATGGTGACATTTTAGAGACGAATGAGAGTAATAACAACCTGAGCAGCGTCATAAACGTGAAGCTGACCGATCTTGCCCCGATCAGGATGCTTCCGGATATCATGTATCTGAACAAGACGAACAGGATGATCATACCTGTTACCGGAACTGCAGAAGGGTTCAATGCGACTCTCATAGCGTATGCACGAGACATGCCCAGCGACACGATCACAGTCTGGGACGAGACCGGAAACGCCACCAATATCACCAACCCGATGATCATCAATGCGACAGACCTCGACACCTACAATAACGGAAACTTGACAATCTGGTGGCAGCCCGACTTTCCGGGATGGCACAACCTGACTGTGATCGTGGATCCGGATAACGATGTGAACGAGACGAACGAGAGCAACAACAACCTCACAGGAGAGGTGTTCGTCGCAAACGAGATTCAACTGGAACTCGTATCCCCGAGGGGCGGCAAGGTGTGTGGCGGAATACATCCAATCAAGTGGAAGGCGTTACACGATAAGAATCTGACAATCGACCTATTCTACAGCTCGAACTACGGACTTGAGTGGACGGCGCTCGCATTGAACCTGACGTGCGACCCTTCCCTTACTGCAAACTTGACAGAGAATCTGGTGCGGAATGCTACCAACACAACCAATGCTACCAACGCAACCAACATCACAGGCGGGGATTACAACGGAGTCTATCTGTGGGACACCACAAACCACTCTGATGGGGAGTATCTGATCAGGATTACGGCACGGTGGTATATCCTTGAGGTGGCGTACACCTCAAACACAGTAATCGTCCTCAATGGCGATGCTGCAAGCGGGGGAATCGGCGGGAATGCGCGGTACTTTGACTGGGATACACCTGATGAGCCGCATCTTGCATGGGCGAGTGAGGACATCTTCGCGGGAGGTTCCACATCGATCGTTGTTGCAGATGATACCGTCTTTGTCTACTGCACAGGAAGCGAGGGATTCTCGTCAAGCGATTACACTTACATGGTTGCGATGAATGCGACAAATGGGGAGATGCTCTGGGCAACCGAGATTGCACTTGCCGAGTACGGTTCATGGGCATCCCCTGCGTACCACAACGGCAGTATCTTCATCGCATCAGGAATGCATGTCTACAGGATCGATGGCAGAACCGGAGCGATCCTCTGGGACTACACATTCTCCGATTGCTGTGCAAACTGCAACGGAGGTCCGTCGATCAGCGGTGGGAGAGTCTATGTCACCTCGTTTTACAGGTCTACGCATACAGACCCTTCCATGGCATGTCCTGAATCAGAAGAGGGCAATCTCTTCTGTCTGGATGAAGAGACCGGGGAGGAACTCTGGAATACCTCGACGTATCTGCCACCTCTAAGCCATCTCGGGACTCCGACCACGAAGTACGGCAGGGTATACTACGGACGCGGCGCTAATATCTACTGCCTTACAATAGATGATGGCGAGATAGTCTGGAACACAAGCCTCAAGCATGACGCCTTCAGCACGCCGGTCGCAGTGGACGGCGTGGTTTACATATCCACCTACGAGTTCGGCATGGGATTTGGCGGCTTCAGCTGCCTTGACGCATTCAACGGAAGCATCTTATGGAACTATCCGGTACAGCGCACAGACTCGACACCTGCGTACTTTGCTCCGAGGGACTCGGATAAGAAGTACATATATGTTGTGGGTGGATGCGCGGGCTTTTCCGGCAGTGGCGTGTACTGCTTCAATGCGACCAATGGCTCGCTTCTCTGGGGCAGCGAAGAGGTTGGTTCATGGACGAACTCGGTTGCGGTTTCGAGGGATGCTAAGGTCTTTGTCGGTGTCAACGCGGGTAACTTCAACTACAACGGACTGAAGTGCCTCGATTCTTACACCGGCGAAGAACTCTGGAGTTCGCGCTACGGCGGCTCATCCCCCTACATCGCTTACGGCAGGATCTACACGATCGGCGGGAACCGATTGTATGCATTCGGGAAGAGGGAGCTTCCTGACCTCGTGGTCACATCCGCATCTGTAAGTGGTGGCGTGGTTCATGCGACCGTCAAGAACACCGGCACAGGCGGAACGAACGAGAGTTTCAGGGTTGCGCTCAGGCAATCCGGGAGTGTGATCGATGAATGTACGGTGGGGCAGCTGAATGCGAGCGAGTCTGTGGCTGTAATGCTCGATCTTCACGGGGCATGTGGGAATCTGGAGGTGTATGCGGACAGCGGCGGCGATGTTCCGGAGCGCGATGAGTATAATAATATGCGAGGGTTGCAGGTTCCGTGCGGCGGCGGATATATGCCGGTTGTGCCTGAACCTGAACCTGAACCTGACCCTGAACCGGAGCCAGATCCGGTTCCGCCGGAGCCAGTACCCCCTCAGCAGGTCCGTCTCCCCGGCTGGGGTGACGGCGGTGGCTACCTCGGCTTGTACGACGGCTTCGGTGATGGTACGGACGATGCCGAGACGACCGCCGAAGCCGGCGTAGAGGCAGTTGTCAACAAGACCGAATCGGCAGGCTCCGAACAGAAGGCAAAAGGATACCCGATGGGCACGAAGTTCAATACCGGCGGTGCGGGCGGTGGTTACTTCAGTTATATCATGATCCTCGCAGTCCTGATCCTTCTCGGGCTGCTTGTACACGGGATTCGTAAGGAGCGGGGGCGATACAGGAGATCTATGAAATGACGATAGAAATAGGAATACTTAATCTGCCGATAGTGCTTCAGAAATCGATATACATCGTATCGACGATGCTTCTGTACCCGGTGATAATCGCGCTGCTGCTCCTCACCGGATACCTGATCGTGGAGATCGGGACGTTTGTCTATGAGTACTACATACGGTTCAAGCGGAAGAGAGACCTCTCGGGAGTCAGAAGAGCAAGAGAACTCTCGAAAGTCGGTCGTTTGGGTGATGCACTCGATCTGACCGGGAATTCGATGTCAGGTGCGTTTGTATATGCATTCATAAACGATCTTCGCAATGTGCCGATCGATGAGGTCCTGAAGGTGGAGATTGAGAAGATGCTTCACGAGTACGACACCCTGATCACAAAGCGGCTTGAACGGACAAGTCTCGTAGCAAGGGTCGGTCCAATGCTCGGGCTGATGGGTACCCTGATCCCGATGGGTCCTGCGCTTGCCGGGCTTGCACAGGGGGACGTCGAACTCCTTGCAAACAACATGATCCTTGCGTTCGGAACGACCGTGCTCGGTCTTCTCGTGGGCGGCGGATCGTATGCAATCTCGACTGTGCGGAGCCGGTGGTATGATCGGGACATGGATGACATGAGATATATTTGCGACATGATATATGGTGATTCTAATGTATCTTAAGAACGGAAATAATAGGAATGGCGGCAGAAGAAGACGGGGCGACGAGAACCCGATGGGCGGGGTTGCAAACCTCTTCGATGTTGCGATGGTCTTTGCTGTTGCGCTTCTTGTTGCGCTTGTGACATCGTACCACCTGCCAGAACTGATCACGCCTGATCAGGATGTGACGATTGTGAAGAACCCGGGCGAGCCCACGATGGAGGTTATCGTTAAGAGCGGGCAGGAGATCAAGACGCTGAATATGAGCGAGACGATGGTCGAGGAGGATGTTGTCGGGACTGTCGGGACGATATATGAGATGGCAGACGGGGGGATGATCTATGTGCCCTCGAAGTAGGTGAGCGGAACCGCCCCGCCACCCTTCAAAGTCTCTTAACGGCACTGTCTAAAAATCCGAGTGTTTTCCGCCGATTTACTCGATTCGTGTCATTCGTTTATTCGTGGCATTCGTGATAAAATCAGCACCAAGAGATCACGAATGGCAACGAATGACGCGAATTACACGAATTTGGTTGCCACAAAATCAGAGCGATTTCACTGAATATTCCGATTGTGCCTCTCTTAACGACTGAAAAAGTCACCGAGATCGAACGCCACGGCACCGCCCCGCCTCAGATCCTCCTTCCCTGCCATCTCCTTTGCGATGATCCCATAATACTCACTGCGACTGCCATTATGCCACTGGACATGCTTCGATTTCTCCTTAAGTCTGTGAAGAACTCCCAATGCATCGTTTTCTCCAAGTTTCTTCCATTTGCATTCCACCAGCAGAATCTCCTTCGTCTCCGAATTCAGCGCAACGATATCTATCTCCTTATCCCTGTGCCACCACCTGCCGATCCTCAGAAACTTGAACGGAAGCACGTCCCCCCTATTTAAGTCCTGTAAGAACTGTTTTGAGATATTCTCGAAAGACCTGCCCACGAACTGATTGTAATATGGTTTTATCAGGGTTTCCAGCACCTCGGCAGGGTCTTCCTCGATCTCGCTTCTATGTGGGAATACGAACCTGAACCAGAAGTTCAGATAGTTATCATCCACATAATACAACCCCTTCTTGCTTTTTTCAGGTGATTTCTCTGTTACAGGGACGTCCCTTCGCACAAACCCGAGCGTTCGCAGAATGTCCAGGTACCGGGTCATTGAGTTCCTGTCAAGCCCGGTGTAGTTCATTATGTTGGAGAACTTTGTGTTACCGAAACCGATGGCTCGCAGTATCGAAAAATATGTTTTAGGCTCTCTGAGTTCTTCTCTTAGCAGAAACTCCCCTTCTTCGTTAAGTATTTCGCCCTTCTCAAGTATCTTTTCGAGAATGTTTCCGAAGATATCACGCGAATCTTCAAATCTGTTAATATAGAAGGGGACGCCACCGACAGCTGAGTATGCGTTTACAAGTTCCTCACTGGAATATTCTGGCAGAAACTCTGCTATCTGTCTGAATCTCATCGGTTCAAGTTTCCACTGTCCGGTTCTGCGCCCGTACAGCGGACTTTTGTGTCCGAGAACCTCGGTCTCCATCATGCCAACACTTGAGCCACATAAGATCAGGAATAGGCGAGATTTGGATATGTACAGGTCGATTATTCGCTGAAACGTTCCTGTCACTCCCTTATCCGATTCGATCAGGTATGGAAACTCATCGATCGCGATTATGGTTCTGTCCTCTGATTCAGTCAGGTGTTTGAATACAACCTCCCAATCCGTCTTCAGGTCCGGTATCCTGTCGTCATCCAGTTCTCGCGCTGCCGATGCCATAAAGTCGCCTATCTGGAGTTGGGGCACCGTTCTTGATGCAAGGTGATACACAGATCTCTTGTTTCTTATAAACTCCTGTATCAGGCGACTCTTGCCGACTCTTCGCCGCCCATACAGGACGATCACCTGTGCGGACGCTTCCTCGTACCTTCTCTTAAAGAAACCGAGATCCTTTTCACGGTCGATGAATTTAGTAATCACGATTATAGTAATTCAGATTACTACTATTAAATGTTGCGATGCCAGACGGTGGCATGATCTATGTGCCCTCGAAGTAGGGTAGTGTACTTGTCGCGCTGCTTGCTCTGGTGTGTCTCGCTGATGTTTCGGCTGCTGATGGCTGGCACCGGTTCCAGAAAGACGTTCTGTTGTTTTGTGAGGTAGGAACTTTTAAGTAAGACGATTTGTATTATGAAAAGGCAAATACCGTGGATATTAGTCAAGTAATATGGAGATACAACTTATGAATATGAAGAGACTACTGCTAACAATACTTGTGCTAACAATACTTGCGCTCGCCACACCACTATCTTCAGCAGCAGACTGGCAGCAGTTCCAGCGCGACGAACAGAATATCGGAGTAACATATAGTCCCGCACCGATAGAATATCCTGAACTTGTATGGAGTGCATTTACAAACACGAGCGAGTGGGGAAACGGAATCGATGTGACACCGATCATCGCAGGAGATAAGATATACGTCTTCGCGGCAAACGGTTCGATATGGGCGTTTAACAGGACGAACGGCGATCTGATCTGGAAGAACAAGACGACTGGGGGAACTCTCCAGACATCAACACCTGCTTACGGCGATGGAAAGATATTTGTCGCAGCAGAGAGCGGCGATCTCTTCGCATTCGATGCGGTGACCGGAGCGGAACTATGGACTGTTCATGTAACAGATAAGAACTTCGAGTGCCCGATAACGTACTTCGATCACAGGATATACCTCGGAGAGGGTCTCTCTGGCGGCGTAACTACCAAATACTATTACTGCTATTCCGATGCCGGAACAGAGATATGGAGCCACGCAATCACTACTACCGCGGGCTTCCTGTGGAATGGAGCATCCGTTGTGGGGGATTACATCGTCTTTGCAACCCATGAAGGAGAACTGATAAGCGTTTACCGAAACAACGGCACGCTTGCAGATGAAGTTAATCTAACATCAGATTTATCGTTTTCACAGTCTGATCTTGGAATGGTTCGTGCATCGGTAGCGTATCACGATGGCTACGTGTACACCACATCAGAACAGGGGCAGTCGATCGGATACATATTCAAGGTCGGATTCGACGATAGCAGTGGAACATTCAACGACTGTGGGTGGAGTACGGCAAATGGGTTTTCCACATCAACGCCCGCAGTACACGCTGGAAGGGTCTATGTCGGCCAGGGGGAGCATGGATGTTCAGGAAACCTCACATGCCTTAACGATTCCACTGGAGCTATACTATGGTCATATCCTGTTGGCGCTGGCGTGAAATCATCTCCCGCGGTATCAGTGCAGGGCGAAAATCCCTACATCTATTTCACAGGGGCAAAGAATGACGGTTCGTTATATTGCCTCAAAGGAGATGGGACACTCGCATGGAAGTACAATCCGCCTGACGACCGATATATTCTGCAGGGAGCTGCGATATCAGACGGTAACGTGTACTTCGGGACCGGTGCCGGATACCTCTACTGCATCGCCGGTATGGAGACGCCACCGCGGCTCACCGCCTTTTTCACCGCAGAACCCAGATCTGGCACCGCTCCACTCAACGTGACATTCACCGATGAATCCACTGGATACGACATCGCCGACTGGGAATGGGACTTTGGCGACGGAGATAACTCAACCGAGCAGAACCCAAGCCATGTATATGCAGAGGGGGCATACAGTGTGAGCCTCACTGTAACCAACGCTACTGGCACCGATACATGCAACCGTACCAATTACATCACAGTCTCATCATCTTCTGCGCCGGTTGCCAATTTCGGAGCAAGTATCACATCAGGATATGAGCCCCTCATAGTTTCGTTTGAGGATTTATCACTGAACAATCCTGATTCATGGGAATGGGACTTTGGCGATGGTGGAGTTTCAGCCAGACAGAACCCGAAACACGTATATCTCACACCCGGAACCTACAACGTCTCGTTAACCGTCGCCAACGCTGATGGCAGCGATACAAAGACCGCAGCCAATTACATCACGTGCATCGAATGGGTGGTGCCGGGTTGGGTAACAGGAGATAGCTGGGAGCAGTTCCATAACGATGCCAGCCATACCGGCTTTTCGAGCTCTACTGCCCCTGATACAAATAACATTCTGTGGGTAAGCGACGACATCGGTGCAGTATCGAGTTCATCGCCTGTGGTCACCGGAGGCAGGCTCTTTGTCAACTGTGGTGGCACTGTGGTATCACTGGATGAATCCACAGGAGCGTATCTGTCAGCGCACGGAGAAGGCAGCAGCGTGTATGGTTCGTGGGCATCTCCCTGTTACCACGATGGAAACGTATGGTGCGGGCTTAACGACTATCCCGAAGATGCACCGTACAGTTCAGTAAACGGCGGGACGATGGTAGCGGATGGGAAGGTCTACGTCGGCAACTGGGACGGCGGTCAGTACTTCTGCTTAGATGTTGCAGACGGAGAGGAACTCTGGAACTTTACGGTGGAAGGCGCAGATCCAGGAGCCATCGGCGGGGGATGTGCGCAGGGAACGCCTGCATACTCGGATGGAAAGGTCTACCTCACGAGCTGGCTATATGGTGCTGATGCCGGGAATGTATACTGTCTCGATGCTGATACCGGCGCACTGGTATGGCACCAGAATAACATCCCTGATCAGTGCTGCGGCTCCCCTGCAATCACAGACGGCATCGTCTACGTCACGACCTACAACTTCTATGACGACGGAGAGATTCTGGCACTGGATACGAACGATGGTTCGATTCTATGGCAACAGACGATCGAGCGTTCGGATGGAACGCCTGCGCTTGCGTATGGAAACGTGTACGTCTGCGGAGGGTGCTATGAGGTTAGTGATCTTGTGACATACTGCTTCAATGCTACAACCGGGGATCTGGTATGGAACACAACCGCAAGCGAGGACGGGATCGGTGGATGGGCTGTCTCGGTTGCGGTTGCGGATGGCATGGTCTTTGTAGGGAATTCCAGCTGGTACTCGGGATGTGCAGGAACGTGCGCACTCGATTCCGCAACAGGGGATGTGATCTGGAGTTCTCCTGATGGTGGCTCATCGCCCGCGGTCGCTGATGGAATCGTGTTCACGATAGGCGGCGACGGCAGGGTCTATGCATTTGGAGAGCCACTAAAGCCCGACCTCGTACCGATCTCGCTTGTGCCGGGAATGTTCTATTCCCGCCAGCAAAGCACCATCACAGCAACGATTGCGAATGATGGCGCTGCTGGCGCGACAGCATTCAATGTCTCGCTCGAATACGAGGGAACGACGATCGGCATTGCCACGATCGATTCGCTTGATGCAGGCGTTGAGGCGACAACCGAGTTTTCGTGGACGCCAGCATCAACAGGAACGTTCGATCTGACTGTCACCACAGACTCAGAGGGCGTGATCGACGAATCAAACGAGACAAACAACAACCTGACAAGAGGGATACTGGTTAAGGAATCGATTGACTGGCAGCAATTCCACCGGGATGTCGGGCATGCGGGATTCTCGCATTCGGAGGCACCCCATACCAACCACACTGCATGGATAAGCGATGATATCGGCGCACAGACCGGATCGAGTACTGTGATTGCAGAAGGGAAGGTGTTCGTCTACTGCAATGACTATCTTGTCTGTTTGAATGAGCAGACCGGAGCGGTGCTCTGGAACATATCGATAGAAAGCACGCCCGATGTCTGCTGCTCGTGGACAACGCCAGCGTATCACGATGGCAACGTCTTCCTCTCTGCAAATAAGACGTACTGCTTCGATGCGACGGATGGTAGTGAGGTCTGGAGCTTCGCACCTCCGACCGGAAAAGGTGCGGTCAATGGCGGGTGCGCGATAGCTGACGGTAATGTATTTACGAGCGACTGGGACGGCGGACATTACTACTGTTTAGATGTTGCGGACGGAAGCGTTATCTGGGACTTTGCGGTGGATGGGAAGGCTCAATCAACTCCCGCGGTATCGGTAGCGGACGGGCTGGTCTTCTTCGGTAGTTACACCGGAATCTGCGAGGACGGAGGAGTCGCCTACTGTGTGAATATGACGACAGGAGTTGAGATCTGGAACATTACCACTAATAACTCGTTCTGCGGATCGGTTGCAATCGGAGATGGGGTCGTGTACCTGACAGAGTACAATTTCGGTGGCGATGGCACACTCTATGCGCTGGATGTGGCAACAGGCAATGTTATCTGGAGCCGGCCGGTGCAGCGGACTGATTCGACACCTGCGCTTGCGTATGGGAATGTGTACGTCTCTGGTGGCGTCGAGGGAATAACCGATCTCGTGACGTACTGCTTTAACGCAAGCGACGGAACGCTCCTGTGGAGCACGTCCGCGTCAGATGAGATCGGAAGCTGGAAATGCTCAGTCGCTGTCGCAGACGGAAAAGTCTTCTCAGGAAAACCGTACTTCAGCTCCCCGGTCATGGACTTTGTCGGAACGTACGCACTCGATTCCGCAACTGGTGACGTGATCTGGAGTTACCCTGCCGGCGGATCATCCCCTGCTGTTGCCGACGGCATGGTCTTTACGATAGGAAGCGGCAGGGTGTATGCGTTTAGAGACATGATAAGAGGCGACACCAACAACGACGGGACGATCACCACAGCAGACGTAGTCATCGCGCTTCGGATAGCGGTCGGGAGCGTCGCCCCCAATGAAGAAGCTGATGTGAATCATGATAGCAGTGTAACCTCACTTGATGCGCTGATGATTATGCAGGCAGCGGCAGGTCATATAGAGATATAGCCAGATATCAATCACACAGCAACGTTTAAGTTAAGACTGATTACACGGGTATAAATCAACTAATATGGAGGCACAACTCATGAATACAAAGACATCAACGATATTTGCGCTGCTTGTGGCACTCGTTATGGCACCGGCAGCGTTAGCAGACTACTCGATGTTCGGGCTTGACCCGGGACGCACAGCAGATGCGCCCGGATATGCGCCGGTCACATGTAATCTGATCTGGTCGACAAACGTATCGTTAGGAAATGGCTACATCGGATGCGGCGCAAGCGTCGTCGGTGGTCGCGTCTACGTCTCGAACTGGCCTACGATGACGGGAGGTGCAGGTCTCGGACTCCACTGTCTGGACGAATCTAACGGGAGTATCATCTGGGATAACTCACTGAGCGGAAATGGTAGTGTTTCGACATCGGCTGTTGCTGGCGACAGGGTATTTGTCGGATCTTGCAACGGCGATCTGTACTGTGTCAACACAACCGATGGCATCACGATCTGGAACATGAACGTTGAACCAAGTCCGGCATATTGGGGACTGGCATCATCGCCTCTCATCTACGACGGCATGGTCTATGTGGTCAGTTTCTCAGATGGAACGATGCACGCCATCGACTTTGATGGAGTCGAGCAGTGGAACTACTCGGCATCAGGCAGTTCTGATAATTATATGTCGGTTGCAACAGACGGCAGCAAACTCTTCTTCGGCGGCGGAAGCGCGATGAACTGCGTGGATATTGCAACGCAGAGCGAAGAGTGGACGTTCGGTGGTTTGGGGCATCAGGTAACGACAACCCCTGCTGCCTGCGACGGGGTTGTGTACTTTGCAACAGGGAAGAATGAGAAGAAACTGTACGCGGTCGATATTGCGACAGGAACTGAGGTATGGAACAGGTCTCTCTATGGCTCGCTCTCTTCGCCTGCAATATCGGACGGCAAGATCTACATCGGAGATAAAGACAAGAAGATTAACTGCATCAATGCAAGCAACGGAACCACGATCTGGACCCGGACAATAGGTGGATCGTGTCTCTCATCGCCGGTCGTTGCAAACGGCATGGTGTACACCACAGCCAATTGTGATGACGGAACGATCTATGGATTCAATGCGGACGATGGGACTCAGATGTGGACTTACGACACAGGCAACTGGAACATGGCACAGCCATCGGTCTCTGACGGGATACTCTTCGTTGGATCGGACACCGGATACCTGTATGCATTCAGCAACATGGCGTGGGACGGCGAGGTTGACCTTACCTTCGGCACAGTGAATGTGACTGCGGACAACAGCGGAGTCGAGTACACGATCAGCAGCACCTGCGCTATGTATGCACTTGCAAAGGCTGCGGAGAAAGGCGGATTCAACTACTCGATAAACGACTCATGGTATGAAACCTACGGCTCGCTCCTCTTTGACATGATCAACGATCGTCCTGCAGAAGGCTGGGACGGCTGGAGCTACTGGGTAAACTATCCAGATGATCCAATGCCAATGGTCGGCTCGAACTCCTACGAACTGGATGATGGAGACATTGTGTCATGGTACTGGAGTTCCTATAGTTCGGGCACTGGCACAAACCCAGGCAACTCTGATATGCTGATACAGACCAGAGTATGTGTCACTGAACCTCCAACTATGGTCTGGAATGGCAGTATTGACCTTACCCCCGGCACAGTGAATGTGACCGCGGATAATAGCGGCGAGAAGTACACGATCAATAGCACCTGTGCGATGTATGCGACCATCAGGGCAGCAGAAGCCGGCGGATTCAACTACTCGATAAACGACTCATGGTGGGATGACTATGGCGGGCTCTACTTCGATATGATCAATGATCGGCATGAATCGGGCTCTACTGGGTGGCTTTACAGGGTGAACTATCCTGATGGGTCCCAGCCTCCCAGCCCAAATCTATGTGAACTGAAAGATGGCGATCTCGTCACATGGTACTGGGGGATCAACATGGGCGCGACACCGGACAATTCTGATATGCTGATACAGATCAAGGTTGTGATCACAGAAAGAGGCGATCTCAACCACGACGGCACAATCACCCCGGCAGATGCGGTGATCGCTCTTCAGATAGCAGTCCGCGGCGGATGGCTGGAGGCGGCTGATATGAACTGTGATGGCGTGGTGACTTCGCTTGATGCGCTGATGATCCTGCAGAGTGGTATCAGCGGGTAAAGTCATGCGGATTTCAAGTCTGCTGCTTGCAGCGGCTCTGGCGATCGTGCTGGCACTTCCGGCAGCGGCAGACTACCCGATGTTCGGGCTTGACCCGGGACGTACAGGAAACGCAAGTGGAGATGCGCCGCTTGCGAACATGCGGCTATGGGAGACGCGTCTTTCCTCGAATGGCGGTGGCTATATCGGAGGCGGTGCAAGTGTTCTTGGTGACCGGGTGTACGTATCAAATTGGCCCGACATGGATTTCGCGCACAGCGAAATACTTGGGCTATACTGTCTGGACGAATCAGATGGAAGCATCATCTGGAATAATTCGCTTGGAGGAAACGGAGGAGTATCGACGCCGGCAGTCACTGGTGACAGGGTGTTTGCAGGTTCTGTCGGACCTTATGGCGCTCCCGGACCTGATGACCCCACGACTGGTGACCTGTACTGCATCAATGCCACAAACGGAATTACGCTCTGGAATAAACCGATCGAATCGAATCCTGGCTGGTTTGGTGCCGCATCTTCGCCACTCATTTATGATGGGGCGGTATATGTGGTCAGCTCTTCAGATGGAAAGCTACACGCATTCGATTTCGATGGAAATAAACTATGGGATTACGCGGCATCAGGAGGCTCTGGTATATTCATGTCGGCTGCAACCGACGGCAGCAGAATCTTCTTTGGCGGCGGAAACGCGATGAACTGCGTCGATATTGCAACGCAGAGCGAAGAGTGGACGTTCGGTGTGGGTAGTCAGGTATCAACGACACCCACAGTCGAGGACGGGGTCGTGTACTTTGCGACCGGGAGGGGTGAGAAGAAGCTGTATGCTGTCGATATCGCGACCGGAAATGAGATCTGGAACAGGTCTCTCTATGGCTCGTTATCCTCGCCTGCGATATCAAACGGCAGGATATACATCGGCGACAAAGACAAGAAGATCAACTGCATCAACGCAACCGATGGAAGTGAGATATGGAATCAGACACTTGAAGGTGCATGTCGATCATCGCCAGTCGTTGCAGGTGGCATGGTATATACCGCAGCCAACAGTGTAGAGGGTACGATCTATTGTTTCGATGCAGACGATGGTACTTTGAAATGGAGTTATGACACCGGCAACTACAATATGGCACAGCCGTCGGTCTCTGACGGAACTCTCTTCGTAGGGTCAGACACCGGGTACCTGTATGCATTCGGCATCTGGAAAGGTAATACGGTGCTCCTTAAGGGTGAGACCCTGAATATCACGGCAGAGAACAGCGGAACAAACTACACGATCAGCCATACCACTGCACTTGGTGCATTCGTCAAAACCGCAAGGCGCGAAGGTTTCAATTTCACGATCAACGACTCCGATTACGAGGCAAACGGCACACTGTTCATCGATTCGATCGCAGATGTATCGAATGATGTTGCAGAAGGAAACTGCTGGCATTACTGGGTGAACTATCCGAACAGTTCAGAGCCTGATAGAGGTGCAAATGAGTACGAGTTGAACGATTCAAGTGATGCTCGCGATGTGGTCATGTTCTATTACGGCGGTGCGACGAGTACTCCGGTTGAAGCCGTAATGGCAGTCGAGATCACAACCCAGATCATCGATGAAAGACCTGAAGCGATCTTCATCACGGTTGAACGCCACGAGTTCGTCGAAAGCACATCCGATGGAAGCAATCTTAATATCACACTCATCAATCCAGCTGATGTCCGGAGCGGAATCGATCTTCTTGGATATGAC
>DAOURL010000168.1 GCA_030625165.1 Methanosarcinales archaeon
GCAGAAAGGACTCGTCCAGCAATGGCGTGGACGGGAATACTGCGTTGATCTGCTCCCAAAGACCAAGATCGAGGTCGTGGTCGCAGAGCGGGATGTGGACAACGTGGTGGAGGTGATCCGGAATACGGCTGCAACCGGTAGCATCGGAGATGGTAAGATCTTCGTGATACCGGTCGAGCGCACGATACGTATCCGGACCGGGGAAGAGGACGGCGAGGCTATCTAAGCCTCTTCGTCTTCTTTTTTCGGGTATTGGTGGTAACTGTGTATATTGCTGGAAATAAAATAATTGCGGTGAACGATTGCATTGATGAGGGCTTCTTCCAGGGCTATTTGCGGAATTTCAAGAATGTCAGTTGTGTTAAAGTGTTGTTCTTTCTGTATTCATCGAAGATTATTTATCAAAAACGACCTGGCAGCTTCAAATATTTTAGGGATGCTGCCACTGATATCGCGGCTGTCTTTATATTCGCTCACAGCAGGTGAATTTCCTGGAAATAAAACTGCTTTTATCACAATGCGGCTTTTTTTCTTCCGGTTTTTTACCGAATACCAGAAGACCCGCAAGAGTCAATTTCCCATCTTCCATCAACTTCAGATTTGACATTACTTTTTCAAGCGGGATGTTTAATTCTTCGAGTTTCTCGTACGTTCTGCGTTCGTAAAAAGACTTGAACATATCAAGATTAATATCACCTAAATTTGTGTTTTCAACTGGCATTTCATCCGCAAGGTGTGCTGAAGATTGGAGTAGTCTCTGGATCTCTTCTCTTTTTGCTCTTCTTTTATCTGCCCCCACCTTCATCCAGATGTCTTTACCATTTGCCATATAGAACTTGTTCGAACCAATGGGTACGCTGATCACCATGATAATTTTATCCGGATCAATATCAATGGACTCAATCGCCCATTACATAATTTTACATCAGCATAATCCTTATATACTATGACATCGACAGTAACATGCCGCTCTCTCATCAGAGGGCGTGGTCTACAGGAGACGTGAGAGATGAATCGAAACACAGGAGTAGCAACAGCTATCTCGCATCCCTGCGACACTGCCAGTTCAACTGGCATCCGCAGGCGATTCGGACGGAACACAACACTCACCGGGAGGTATATATAATGAGACAGATAGCAATGTATGGAAAAGGTGGCATCGGGAAATCGACGACCACCCAGAACCTGACTGCAACGCTTGCCGATATGGGCAACAAGATCATGCAGATCGGGTGTGACCCAAAAGCAGACTCCACACGAATGCTGATGGGTGGAGTGAGACAGCCAACTGTTCTTGACACGCTGCGAGAGGTGGGTGCCGAGAACGTGGAACTCGATGAGATACTGCACGACGGATTCGGCGGGATAAAATGCGTCGAGGCAGGAGGACCTGAGCCTGGTGTCGGCTGCGCTGGAAGAGGTGTTATCACCGCGATAAAGCTACTTGAAGCACTGGGAGCTTACGACGAAGATCTTGACTTCGTCTTCTACGACGTCCTTGGTGATGTAGTATGCGGCGGCTTCGCCATGCCGATGCGTGAAGGATATGCAAAGGAGATCTACATCGTGGCGTCAGGCGAGATGATGGCTCTCTATGCCGCAAACAACATCTGCAAGGGAATTGTGAAGTTCGCAGAGGAAGGCGAGATCAGGCTCGGCGGAATCATCTGCAACAGCCGCCAGGTTGAGAACGAGCGTGCATTGATGGAGGCGTTCTCAGAGCGCATCGGAAGCAAGCTCATACACTTCGTGCCAAGGGACAACATCGTCCAGCAGGCAGAGATTCGGAAGAAGACCGTAATCGAGTACGATCCAACCTGCAATCAGGCAGATGAGTACCGCGCACTTGCCAGGAACATCCTCGAGAACGACATGTTCGTGGTCCCTGAGCCGATCACGATGGACGAGCTCGAGGGCATGATGACCGAATTCGGAGTTGTGGACTAAAGGTCGAGGTGTTGTCAATGCAAATGATAAGAGCAATCATACGACCTGAAAAGGTGGATTCTGTGGTGGACAGCCTCGATAACGAGGGATTCTCTTCATTCACGAGGATCGACGTCTTTGGCAGGGGCAGGCAGAAGGGCATACGGATCGGTCCGACCGTCTACGACGAACTGGCAAAGGTGATGCTGATGATTGCGTCGGATGACGAGGATGCCGATGAGGTCATCAGAATCATTGAAGATAGTGCACGAACAGGGAGTTTCGGCGATGGCAAGATCTTTGTAAGCCCGATCGATGAGGCGTACACGATTCGTACCGGCGAGAGAGGTCTATAGAGATGAAAGAAGTGATCGCCATAATCAGGATGAACAAGATACAGGCGACCAAGGACGTTCTGGCGGAGGCTGGATACACCTGCCTCACCGCCACCCTCGTCTATGGTCGCGGCAAGCAGAAGGGACTATATATAAGCCCGCTTGGGAACGTATCGCCTGATTCAAAGAAGGCAGCAATCCGGTTCATCCCGAAGAGGATGCTTAACCTCGTTGTGGACGATGAATCAGTCCCCCGCGTGATTGAGCTGATCACGCAGGTCAACCGGACCGGGATGGTTGGCGACGGGAGGGTCTTTGTCTGCCCGATTGCTGAGGCGGTCCGTATCCGCACAGGAGAACGGGGCGATGATGCGCTATAGCATCAGCCAATGGAATAGGAGGAGATCATGCCACTGACACTACTTGAATGCGACATACCGATACCTGAACGAGAAAAGCACACATACATCAAAAAGTCGGGCGAGACGATCGTTCCGAGATGCAATGTCCAGACAACGCCAGGAGACCTGACCGAACGCGGCTGCACCTACGCAGGGTGCATGGGTGTGGTCGGAGGTCCGGTAAAAGACGTGATACACCTCGTGCACGGTCCGATCGGATGCGCCTTCTACACATGGGGTGGAGGTCGCAGACAGAACCTATCAGACAACACTGAGTTTCACAGGAAGTACTGCTTCTCAACCTCGATGCAGGAGCCAAACGTCATCTTTGGCGGCGAGAAGAAACTGTACAATGCGATTCTCGAAGCGTATGAACGGTTCCCCGCGGTAAATGGCGTGTTTGTCTATGCGACATGCGTGATCGGGCTCATCGGAGATGACATAAATACGGTCTGCAAGAACGCAGCAAAAGAGATCGGAGTTCCTGTGATTCCGTTTAGCTGTGAGGGTTTCAGAGGCGTCAGCCAGTCGCTCGGACATCACATCGCAAACGACGTGATCTTTGAGAAGATCGTCGGCACAAAGGAGCCTGACGAGGTCACCCCGTATGATATCAACATCATCGGAGACTACAACATCCAGGGCGACCTCTGGATCATCGAACCGCTCTTTGAGGCGATGGGACTCCGGATTCTCTGCACGTTCACAGGGAACGCATCGATCAATGATCTTGCAATGGCGCACAGGGCGAAGTTGAATGTCATGCACTGCCAGAGGTCAACCCCGTATATCTGCGAGTTGATGGAGGAGAAATACGGAGTTCCGTACATGCCGGTCTCCCTATTCGGAATCACACAGACATCAAAGGCGCTTCGTGATGTAGCAGCCTTCTTTGGTCTTGGAGGTAAGGCGGAGGAGATTATAGAGAGTGAAGTTGGAAAGATACTACCTGAAATAGAGTATTACAAAGAACAACTCCGTGGAAAACGAGTCTTCATCTATCAGGGTGCGCCGCGTGCGTGGCACTGGATCAAGCTGATGGAGGAACTCGGAATGGAGGTGATCGGCGCTGCAACGACGTTCGGGCACACCGATGACTATGAGAAGATCATCGAACGGATCGGCGATGGAGCCCTTGTGATCGACAACCCCAACTCAGTGGAACTTCGGGAGATCCTCATTGGATACAAGCCCGACCTCTTCATCTCGGGACTCAAGGAGAAGTTCCTTGCATACAAACTCGGGGTGCCGTTCGTCAACGGTCACTCGTACGAGAGAGGACCGTACGCTGTATACAGCGGATTTCTGAAGTTCGCAAAGGACATACACACGACGATCAACCATCCGGCATGGAAATTAATCGAGGGAAGAGCATGACTCAGGCAACAGCGAAAGCGAAAACAGAGACAAAGACGAAGACAAAAAAAGAGGTAAAGAGATCGGTCACGATCAATCCAGGCACGATATGCCAGCCGATCGGTGCGATGCAGGCGGTACTCGGCGTACACGGTGCAATCTCGCTCGTGCACGGATCGCAGGGCTGCGCAGCCTATCCGATGCGGATGTTCAACCGGCACTTCCAGGAGCCGGTCGAGATCGCA
>DAOURL010000194.1 GCA_030625165.1 Methanosarcinales archaeon
ATCCACGTAGTCGGTGATCGTTGCAAGATGCGTGATGATAAGCCCGGACGCGGTTCGCCTGCTCGGACGCTCCCGCCTGTGCAGGAGTTTGCTAATCATCCCGCCGACCAACTCCATGTTCTCGATGTCAACTCCGGAATCGGGCTCATCCAGCATCACAAAATCCGGGTTCTGCGCCATCAGTTGCAGTATCTCGGACCTTTTTATCTCGCCGCCCGAGAAACCCGCGTTCACATCCCGCTCAAGGAATTCCTCTGTGAAATGCAGTTTTTTCGCAAGAATGCGGGTCTCATCGGTGATATCTCCGGATTTATCGCCGCGGCAGAGGTTCACCATCTCCCCGAGCCTGATACCGCGTATGACCGGCGGGTTCTGGAATGCGATCCCAATCCCGAGTTTCACGCGTTCAGCGGTCGTCAGGTTGGTGATATCCACCCCATTGAAGACGATCCTTCCGCCGGTCACCCGGTATCTCGGAAACCCGAGTATACCGAGCAGGAGCGACGTCTTTCCGGATCCGTTGGGACCCAACAGGACATGACACTCGCCCTTCTCGATTATGAGGTCGAGACCTTTGAGTACGGGTCGCCCATCGACCTCGAGGTTCAGGTTCTCTATTTCGAGCATGCTTGATCATTCCTTGATCTTCTCGAACGAACCTTCGTGCTTGCAGACCGGGCACTCTGCCGGTGCCTCATCTGCAACGGTAACGTATCCGCAGTTTGTACATCGATATTCAGCCATTACTTATACCTCCTTCAGCTATCTTTGTTAGAGCGTTTGTATGGTGGCATCCGTGTAATGTCACGCATGTTGTGGAGTGCGCCGTTGTTCCATATATTTCTTTTGTAGGGGTGTCGGTCTGTGTAGTTGTGTGCTTTCGGCTCTCAAGTGTATTTGTGCATAAAAGCAACCACAACCTATATTTGAGCAAGCGCGAGATTACAAGCGTATATTACAAGGTGTGAACATGGCTAAACCCAAAAGTCCAAATGGAGCGAATCTTGGTTTTGAAGAGAAACTCTGGCAGGCGGCAGATAAACTGATAAACAACGTGGATGCTGCGAAACAACCTGATTTTAGAAGATAATTGAATTAGATAGAGGTTGTTGGGAATGAACAATAAAGAAAAAGATCTTGAAGATACGGACATCATTCTTAACCTGGATGAGATTACTATACATGATCTTGATTCATTTTATAGCTCCGGCTGTTCCGGAAGGGTCAGTTTTGGTATTAATTGCCGGACCGAACATGGCTATTGCGAAGACCCGTGTTTTCGGGGTAAAATCAAAGTCTTAGAAGCAAACAAGTGTGGTGAAAAAGGAGTTTATCTTTTAAGGGTAAAATTTGAGAAGGAAGAGGATGATTGAGTTTAAAATGAATGATTATAGTGTAGGAGGGCGGGTATGGATTATGACAGAGTAAAACTCCTGATACGGGAAGGTGAAGGGCTCACAGTAGAGTTCAAGGAAAAATATACTTCCAGGATCGATGAGGATATTGTAGCTTTTGCCAACTCGAAAGGCGGAGCCGTCTTACTGGGGGTGGCTGATGATAACACGATTGTATGCGAACACCTGACCAATGAGCTAAAAGGCAGGATCAATAGTCTGGCGAGAAACTGCAAACCCGGTATTTCTGTAAATCTGATGCAGATAGGGGACGTGGTGGTGGTTGAGGTTCCACAGGGGGACGAAAAACCGTATTCCTGCAGTTCTGGGTATTTCAGGAGGCTGAATGGAAACACCCAGAAGATGAACCACGAAGAGATCTGGGTGATGTTCAGTGAAAATGAGATCATTCCGTTCGAAGAAAAGGCGGTTAAAGGGATTTCGTACTCTGATATTTCCAGCGATAAAATATCAGCCTTTACAAAAGAGGCAAAGATCGATATTGGATCGATTCCAATGAGCGATTTTCTAATAAGCTTGAATGTGGCAGATGAGACGAAAGTAAATAATGCAGGCGTCATGTTCTTTGCAAAGGATGTGCACAAACATATTTCCCAGGCACAGATGACACTCCTTGCATTTAAGGGCACAAAGAAGGTAACTACCCAGGTATGCTGATTGGTCTCCCGATTGCGATCCTGTATTTTCTGGCAAGAAAAATAACCGCGGAGGGCGCAGAGGAACGCAGAGCGTTTAACAGTTTATTTCCCCTCCGCGTCCCTCTGCGCACTTTGCGGTTAAATTCCTGGTTTGGTTATAGTACCCCCCATGTCCCGGTAGTTCCCGCATAGTGAAGTCCCCCGATAGTGGTTTTAGGTACCTGAGTAGTTACCAAAGAAGTTGCATATTTTTGATAGGCTTGATGTGCGTGATGACCTGCTGACACAGTTCAACGATGCGATCTTTTTCCTCAAAAAACATCTTAATGTGAGAAGCGAGATCAAAGGAGTCAATCGTGAGGATATTTACGAGATTCCAATAGAGGCTCTGCGCGAGGCTGTTGTGAATGCGATAATGCACCGAGATTACAGTGTGAGGGGAACCAGCCTGATGGTTGAGATTTTTGATGACCGGATTGAGATAAATAACCCGGGAGGACTTCATAAGGGTCTTTCCAAGGATTCTTTTGGCAGGGTTTCTATCCGAAGAAATGAGCTTATATCTGACCTTTTTTACAGGTTGGATAAGGTTGAACGGGTGGGGATGGGTATACACAAGATGAGGGAAACTATGGCTCTGGCAGGTTTGAAAGAACCTGTATTCGAGACAGATGGTTTTTTCAGAGCGATATTTTTCAGACCGAAGAGAGAGGATATTTTTCCAACTGTACTTAAGGTCGGAGAAAAGGTCGGAGAAAAGGTCGGAGAAAAAATAACTGCAAACCAGCAGAAGATCATCGATTCTATTTTGAAAGAGCCAACCATTTCCGCAAAGGAATTATCCGGATTGGTGGGTATTTCCCAAAGAAAAATCGAAAACAATATCGCCAAACTAAAAGAAAAAGGGTTAATCAGGCGCATCGGTCCGGCGAGGGGTGGGCACTGGGAGGTGG